>CANRFW010000078.1 GCA_947630035.1 uncultured Clostridia bacterium
GCAGTATTGCCCCACCGCCAAGCTCGCGCTCGTGCTGTGCGTGGCGCTCGGCAAGAAATTCGAAGAAATCTTTTACTTTTAGGCGGGGGCCGCTTGTATACGTCATGTCGCCCCGCCCGTGTACGTCATGTCGCCCCGCCCGTGTACGTCATGTCGCCCCGCCCGTGTACGTCATGTCGAGCATAGTCGAGACATGACACGTTTTATACACCTCATCCGTCACGGCAAGGGCAGCCGTGACACCTTCCCCTCACAAGGGGAAGGCAAGGGGCGGAGAGCGAGGGCGGGTACGCGGTTCCTCCTCGCAAGGGGAAGGCAAGGGAGCAAGAAAAGCGGGCAAGGGTGCTTAAAACAGTTTCTTTCGCGGTACAATAAAAGTAAGGTGACAGTATGTATTCCTATTTTCTCTTTCTCCTCATCCTCCTGCCCTTTATAGCCCTCTCGGGCTGGGCGAGTGCGAGGGTCAATTCCACCTACGCCGCGTATGACAAGGTCGCAAACCGCTCCTCCATGACGGGGTACGACGCCGCCGTCCGCCTCATGAAAAAGCGCGGGGTCCGCGATATCTCCGTGGGCCGTGTGGGCGGCAGGCTTACCGACCACTACAACCCCTCCCGCAGAGAGGTCAATCTCTCGGCGAGTACCTTCGGTTCGGCGTCGGTGGCGGCCGTTGCCGTAGCCGCGCATGAGGTCGGGCATGTGATGCAGAAGAAGACGGGCTATCTCCCCTACCGCTTCCGCAATTTTCTCGTGCCCGTCGCCAATATCGGCTCGCGGCTCGCCCTGCCCGTCATCATCGTGGGGATCCTTTTAGACCTCTTCTGGTACACCGCTCCCTTCCCCGTGGGGCAGTGGGCGATTTACCTCGGCATCGGGCTGTACGGCCTCTCCGCCCTCTTCATGCTCGTGACCCTTCCCGTCGAATTCAATGCCTCGCGGAGGGCAAAGAAGATGCTCCTCGAAGACGGCATCCTCACGGAGGAGGAACTCCCCGGGGCGAGCAAGGTCCTCTCCGCGGCGGCGCTTACCTACGTCGCCTCCCTCCTCATCTCCCTCGTCTACTTCCTGCGTTTTCTCTTCGTGATGCTCTCCTTCGTGAGACGCAAAAACTGATCGTACCGAAAAAAAGCCGTCCCTTATAAGCAAGGGGCGGTTTTTGTTTACGGCCTATGGCGGTCCTTACAACTTGTACTTCGCGGTGAGTTTCAAGATAGAGGCGAGGCAGTCGTTCAAAGTGCGCAGTTCCTCCGCCGTGAGGGGGCGGGACCCGTAGCTCTCCACCGTGCGGGAGAGAGCGTCCGTCTCCAAGCGGTCGACGGGGGTGAGTCTGGAGGCGCGCAGCTTTGTAAGCAGGGTGCGCACATGGTCGAGCCGAAGCCCGCTCTCCTCCGCGGAGGAGGTATCTTCCTCCTCGAAGCAGCACACCTTGGGCGGGGACGCATCTTCCCCCTCCTTTCTCTCCGTACGGAACCTCTCGTACATGCGCTCCTTTCTGCTTTTTTTGACCCCATTGTCCCTTTTTCGGCGGGGAATGCAGGCGAGCGGCGAGAAGAGTGCAAATAGTACCGCGCAGTAGCCGAGGTATGCGGCGGGGTAATTTTCCCACCCGCGGCAGGCGGCAAGGAACAGCCCCGTGCCGAAAAGGGCGAGGGCGGGGAGGAAGTAAACCTCCCTCTTCTTTGCAAAGTGCGCGGCGAGGGAAAGGGGGAAACAGAAAAGCGGAAGCGCCGCCTCGACCCAGAAAGGAAGAGCGGCGCAAGATCCGAACAGAGTTTGCAGTGTCATCGTTCACGCTCCCGTTCAAGGATAGCCTGCGGGAGGGAGAATTTACGGGGAGATCGTGCGGAAAAATGCCGAAAAGCGTCACATGGGGATCTCGCGGCAGAGGCGGATATTGACGATCCGCGCCTTCACCGTTCTCTCGTCCACCTTTTTCGCCCGTGCGACCGCCTTGCGGTACAGCTCGATCTGCGGGCGGTAGTGTTCGCGGATGGAGACGTCGTCCCGCCCCGAGTCCTTGTAATCGTAAATTTCATAGCCCTCTTCCCCCTCGGCGAGGAGGTCGATCGCGCCTTGGAAGACGACCTCGTCCCTCTCCTCCGTGGGGTAGACCTCGCAGGCGGGGAGGGAGACGAGGAAGGCCTGTTCGCGGTAGAGGCGCTTCCCCGCAAGGCGCGCAAAGCAGGGCAGTGCGAGGATCTCCGCGACGCGGGCGGGGTCGAGAAGAGAGAGTTCCGCCTCCGTGAGGATCCCCTCCTCCCGCATGCGGGCAAGCTCTTCCTCCGCCCCCGCGCCGAAGCGGACATGTTCTAGGAAGGCATGGTAGGCAAGCCCCTCGTCGATATTCCCCCCTCCCGTAAACTCTCGGACGGGCTCCTCCGCTTCCCGCAAGAGGGCGGTGGCGGAGCTTTTCACGGGGAGACGGGTGCTGTCCGCATGGGGATACTTCCAAGAGACGAGGGAGGAAATTTTCTCCGCGAGGGCGGGATCGGGGCGGTAGACAAAGCCCGCGCGCCCGATGGGCGGGGCGGCACACTCCTTTTGCTCCTCCTTGAGGTCGGCGAGGGCGGCAAAGTTTACGAAATCGGAATACCGCCGTGCCCGTTCGGGGGCGTAGGCATGGTCGCAGTCGTCGAAGACGAGATGGAGACGGCAGCGGGCGCGGGTCATGGCGACGTAGAAGATATTGCGCTCCTCCCGCACCTGCGCACGCTCCTGCCAGAGCGCCGAAGCGCGGCGAAGCACCGTCTCGCAGACGGTGTTCGTCTCCACATCGTAACTGCGCGGGGCGAGAAGGAACTGCTCCGTCCATGCGAGTTCGTCCCTGTCCGCGGGGTGGAAAGAGGCGTCCAGCCCGACGAGGATGACGATGGGATATTCCAGCCCCTTGGAGCCGTGCATGGTGAGGACTTTTACGGCGTCCTCCCCGCCGCTCTCCGAGAAGTCCACGCGGAAGCCGCGGGCGCGGAGTTTACCGAGGAAGGCGTGTACGCTCCCCGCCCCCTCGCTCTCGGCGGCGATCCGCCTCACCCGCGCAAGCCGTCCCCGTCCCCCGCGTTTTGCGGCGATCTGCGCCTCGAGCCCGTCCGCAAGGAGGAGACCTATGATCTCCGCCGCGGAGCGCACCGAGGCGAGCATGCGGTATCTCTCCGCACGGGCAAAGAAGGCGGAAAGGCGGGAAGCGAGGCCGTCCGTCTCCCTCTTTCGGTACCGCACGCAGGCGGCGCGGAAGGAGGAATAGGGTTCTTTGAGACGGATGCGGGCGAGGTCTTCCTCCGAGAACCCGCCCACGGCGGAGAGCATGGCGGAGGCGAGGGGGATATCCTGCTCGGCGTTGTCGAGATAGGAGAGCCAATCGAGGAGGAGCTTGCCTTCGAAGAAGTCGCAGGCGTTGACTTTCGCCGTCGTCGTGACGGGGATATCCCGCGAAGTAAGGGCGCGCACGGCGCGCTCCGCGTCCCCCGTGTTCTTGCGGGCGAGGATGGCGATATCGCCGTACCCCGCGGGACGCACTTCCCCGCCGAGATCCTTTACGGGTGCGCCGATCTCCTCCTCCACGATGCGGACGACCTCCGCCGCCCGCTCGTCCTCCTCTTCCTCCCGCTCGGTGAGGACGGAGTAGACGCCGCGGGGCTTTTCCTCCTTTTCCCTCTCCTTTGCAAAGGTGAACTTCACCTCGCCGCGGTAATCGCCGTAGAGGGAGCCGCCCGTCATCATGCCCTCCTCCCCGAGGATGGGGCCGAAGACGCGGTTGGCGGCGTCGAGAACGGCGGGGGCGGAGCGGAAGTTCTCGGTGAGACGGAGGGACTTGGGGCGGTACTCCTCCGTCTTGCGGTAGAAGTATTCGGACTTGCTCCCGCGGAACCCGTAGATCGCCTGCTTGCCGTCCCCCACGAGGAAGACTTCCTCCCCCGTGAGAAGGGAGAGAATGCGCTCCTGTGCGGGGTTTACGTCCTGATATTCGTCCACGAACACATAGCGGTAGACGCCGCGCACCTCCTCCGCCACCCCGTCCGCGGAGAGAACTTTGAGGGCGAAATGCTCGAGATCGTCGTAATCGAGTACCCCCGCCTCGCTCTTTAAGCGGGCATACGTCTCGTCGAAGCGGAGGGCGAGGGCGGAGAGCGCCTTGGCACGGGCGGCGGCATCGCGGAAGCGGGCATACTCCCCCTCCTCCGTGCCGTAGCCGCGAAGCTCCTTGCGGAGATCTTTTACTTCCGCGGAGAGCGCCTTGAGTTCGCGGAGACGGGCAAGCACCTCCCCCTGCGCCTTGGTCGAGGCGGGGGTGGAGGAAAAATTGTACTCCTCTCTCGCCTTTGCGGCGAGGGCGAACAGCCCCTTTTCGAGGAGGAGGGGCTTCAGAAAGAGGACGAGTTCCCCGCTTAATTGCGACCCCTTGTGCCCGTTTTCGGTGAAAAAGGCGAGAAGTTCTTCCGCCTTGCCGAGGCAGGATGAGGCGCGGGCGCGGATGTCCTCCTCGAGGTAGGCGCACACCTCATGGAAGTTATCCTCCCCCGCGCGGGCGAGTTCGCCGCGGTAATCGGCGAGGGTGCGGGCCTTGCCGAGAAGGTCGCGCACGAGTTCGCGGAGGCGGACGTCCTTCTTCTTGCGGAAGTAGACGGAGAGCAGGCGGTAAAATTCCTCCCCTCCCTCCTCATACGCCGTCTCGAACGTCTCGTCGAGGGCGCGGGCGGAGAGGGCGGAACCCTCCGCATCGTCGGGAGAGATCACGCGGAAGGCGGGGTCTACCCCCGCAAGATAGAAGCGGGTGCGGACGAGCCTCCCGCAAAAGGCGTGGATGGTGCTGATCTCGGCGAGCGGGAGATCGGCGATCTGCGTTTTGAGGTACTCCCTCTCCTCCCCTTCCGCCTTGGCGATACGGTCGAGGAGGGCGCGGCGGAGCCTGTCGCGCATCTGCGCCGCCGCCTTGTTGGTAAAGGTGACGGCAAGCACCTGCCGCACCGTGGCCCTGCGGGAGAGGATGAGACGGACGAGCCGCTCGATCATCACATGGGTCTTGCCGCTCCCCGCCGAGGCGGAGACGATGACCCGCCCCTCCTCTTCGATCGCGGCGCGCTGTTCGGCTGTCAGTTTCATTTCCTGCCCTCCCCGCGGGCGATCTCCGCGATCGCCGCGCACTTTATGCCCTTCTCCTTGCGCGGAGTACCCGTAAACCCGCACATGCCGCCGAGTTTACAGTAGGCGCACGCCCCCTCGTAGGGGGTGGGAAGGATGACCCCCTCCTCCATCTCCTTTTCCGCTTGGGCGGAAACGAGGGTGGCATAGGACAGAAAATCCGAAAAGTCCCCCGCGGACATCCCCTTATCCGCCTTTCTCCCGCCGAGACCGCCCTCGAAGTAGGCGCTCTTCTCCCCCTCTTTAAGGGAGGTATCGAAGAGGGAGACGACCTCGCCGTCCCCGCAATAAAATCCCTTCATGCGGAAGGGCTCCTCCCCCTCGCCGAGAAAGCTCTCCGCGGCGGGGAAATAGAAGGCGCCCGCGGGCTTCCCCTCCCGCGACGCGGCGAGAAGATAGAGCTGGAGCTGCAATTTTCTGCCCGTGTAGTAGGAGACGGGCGCATCGTCGATGGAACCCGTTTTATAGTCGATGACGCGAACATACTCCCCCGAAACGTCCACCCTGTCCGCCTTGCCGCGGAGGGAGAGTTCGGGAAGGGTGAGGGTCTCCTCCGTCTCGTTGACGCGGAACTTCGAGCCGGTGAGCTGGCGGTAGGAAGCCGCCGTGACGGAGACGCTCTCCCTTATGAGCCGCTCCGCCGCATACGCCCCCGCCTTGGTATCCGCAAGGGCGGAGAAGCGGGGCGTTTGGAGGAGTTCTTCCGCCCTCTCCTTCGCCGCCGCGCGGCACTCCTCCTCCGAGGAAAATTCCGAAAAGCGTGCGGCGCACTGCTCGAGGACGGCGTGGACGAAGGAACCCGTATCCGTATCGAGGACGGGCCGCTCCTCCCGCTCTTCAAGCCGGAGCCCCCGCATGGCGAATCCCGCAAACGGGCAGGCAAAGTAGCTCTCGAGGAGGGTGGGCGAGAACTCCCCGCGGAACCACAGCCCCGAGGCGAGCGGCACTTTCTCCCTCTTTTCGGAGAGGAGACGGTGGAGGCGCTCCCCCTCGCCGAGCCCGTCGAGGGCGGCGACGACGGAGGAACAGCGGACGGTGTCGCTCTCCCGCCCCTCGGTAAAGGCGTCGTGCAAGCCGAGCGCGCGCAGTTCCGCGGGGCCGCGCGCACCGCAGTCGTAGGGGAATACCTCGGACATGGGTGCGGGCAAATAGGTCTTTTCGACGTAATAGAAGAGTTCGCTTCTCGCCGTCTCCGCGCCCCCCTTGCGATCGGGACAGCTTAAATAGAGCGCCTCCGTAAAGGAGCAGACGTTGAGGGCGAGCATCTCCCGCGCGCGGGCGTTGACCTGCGCGATGGCGGGTTCTATGTCGACGCGGAGCTGCCCGAGGCGGGCGATCTCCCCGTCCGTGACGACGGCGGTATCCTTCGCCGCAACGGGAAGTTCCTCCGTAAGCCCCGCACAGAAGAGGACGCGGGAGCGGCCGATACGGCTCTCCGTCGCGTCCCCCACGAAAAGGGCGTCCGCATACTGCGGGATCATGGAGATCTTGAGCGCTTCCAGCCCGCTCCGCAACACGGAGGCGAACTCCCGCGCCGTGTACGTTCTCTCCCCCGCCACCGCCTCGATCTCGGCGAGGACCCCCTCGAGGGGTTCGAGGGAGAGGAACTGCTTCTCCGCCCCCTCCGCGCCCTCGATGAGCGAATCGGTGATCTTCTCTCCCCCGACGGCTTTGTACAGGGTACGCACCCCCGCCGAAAAGGTCTTCCCCGTTCCGCGGCGGGGAAAGGCGGAGAGGACGGAGAGCATCTTTTCGCGGCAGGCGACAAGTTCGGCGCGGTCGTACTTTTTCACCGCCTCCCCCTCCTTGATCTCCCGCTGCAC
>CANRFW010000079.1 GCA_947630035.1 uncultured Clostridia bacterium
GAACTTTCGGTGGAGAGCGGGGCCCTCAACGTACACGCCCTCAACAGCCTTTCTGTTAAGGTGACGACGGGCGACGCCTTCACAACGGACGACCCCGCCGAGTATACCGAACTCGTGCAATACATTGCGCCCCTCAAAGAAATCTTGAAGAGCGGGCTTGTTACGGCGGAAGTCTCTTACGGCACCCCCGGGAGCGGGCTTTCCGTCACGGGCACCCTGCACCTTTCCCTCTCGCCGATCGCGGTCTGCGGCACCGTCACGGTGTCCTACGAGGGCTTCTCCAAGGCGATTACCCTTGCCTACGGCGAGGAGAAGCAGATCCTCCTCACGGTGGACGATCTCAAACTCAAAGCGGATGCGGCCGAGGCGATCGCGATCGTCAAGAGCCTCCTTCCCGCGGCGGCCGCTGCGGAGGAGAGCGCCGTGAATTCCACCCTCGAAAAGCTCTTCGGACTTGACTTCGGAGACCTTGTCACCCTCAAAGCGGAGGAGGACGCGGGGAGCCTCACGGTAACCGTCCTCGGCACCGAACTTCTGAAGGGGCTTGGCGTCTCCTTCGGTCTCGGCCCCGTCTCCGTCACGGCAGAGGGGGAGACCCTCACGGTCACGGCGCTCGGCGCGAAGATCGTTCTCTCCGCGGGCGAAAGCGTCTCCGTACCCGCCTCCGCGGACTACGCCGACCTCACCCCGCTCCTCAAGAAACTTCCCGCCCTGCTCTCCGCCAAGCGGATGACCCTCGAGGGCTCCGTCGCCCTCAACGTAAAGGGGGAGGCAATCACCCTTTCCGTCAACAAAGGGAGCTACCTCTCGTGGGCAAACGGGCTTGACTTCTACCTCGATCTCACCCTCGATCTCCTTGAGGGCGAGCATATCCTCCTCTCCTACACGGGGGAAGACAGCATGCTCCGCCTCGCCGTCAGCGGCCTCGGGGCACAGCTCTCCCTCGCCAAGGGTTCGGGCGCTCCCTCCGACCTCGAGCTTCTCGAGAGCGCATTGGTTGCCGCATACGGCAGGGTGCGCGAAGTCGTTCAGGATCTCACCGCCTCGCCCGATCTTCTTCCCGCCATCGGGAGCTTCGAAGATCTCTTCGCCCTTCTCAAGGGCGGCACGGCGGGGGCGGCGGCGATCTCCGCAAGCGATCTTTCCGCCCTCAACGGGCTTCACCTCGAGGGGACGGAAGAGGGGCTTCTGCGCCTCGTCCTCGGGAACTTCTCCGCCCTTCTTTCGGACGGCGCGGGGGACGATCTCATCGGTCTCAAACTCTCCTATAAGGATGAGAGCCTCTCCGTCTCGGGCGGACTCACGGCCGCGACCTTTGCGGAGGGCGAACTTCCCGAGATGCCCGATCTGGACTATCTCACCGCCCAAAACTTTGCGAACCTGCTCGGGTATATCGGCTCGGCGATCGACCTCTTCCGCACGACCGATCTCACCCTCACCTTCTCGGGCAGCGTCACCTCTTCGGATGCGGAGAGCTACCCGCCCGAAAGCGAGGGAGTCCTCGGCACGAAGTACCTCATCGACGCCCACATGTCCACCCACCGCGGCAAGAGCAATATCTTCCATATCGAAGTGGACGGCAACAACTTCTGGGTGGATTCGGACGTGTACGCCCACGTCTCCGTCAATATCGTGGCACAGCACCCCGAAAAGGACAAGAGCCTCTATATCGACCTCTACATGCTCGACGCCGACCAGTCGGGCGAAAAGGACGGCATGCTCGACTTCTACGTCACCCTCTCGCAGTTCGGCAAGGTGGGTTCGCAGGATGCGAAATACAAGCCCGTCCGCCTGTATGCGCCCTCGCAGGAGATCCTTCCCATCCTCTCCGCGGCGCTCCCGCTCCTCGGGGTAGACGTGGATATCCTCAATAACTACATGGTCTCCAAGTGGCTGAACGTCACGCAGGTCGAACAGCTCAAGGCGCTCGGCACCGCCGTCTCGCCCCTCCTTTCGGGCCTCCTCGGCGGAAAGAGCGCGGAAGAGCCCGCAGCCGCGGCGGAAACGGGGGAGAGGCTTGCGATCGGCGAGTACCTCAAGGAGCTTACGATCGACGGCGACAGGCTCAATATCGTCCTCGATTCCGATAAGGTGTACGGGCTTACGGGCCTCAAAGACGTGCAGGCGACCCTCACCAAGACGGCGGACAGCGTGGATGCGGACGGCACCTACCGCTACGGTTCCTTCCAAACGCTCGACCTTCTCAATATCTACGATAAGAGCGGCGTTCTCAACACCTCGCTCCGCGGCGAAGTCACCTACGACGAAGTCTCGCCCTCCGAATTCGACAGGGGCAATTACACGAGCTTCCTCGGCGCGGAGGACCTCATCCTCGCGATCGTAAACAGCGCGACGCATGCGGAGGACGACACGGTGATCTCGGGCGAGGAGACCGCGCACAAGTACGTCATCAACAAGAACTTCTATATCGACGGGAATATCAGCGCCTCCATGTTCGGACTTGTCACGGTGAAAATCAACCTCGTCGCGATCTCCGTAAACATTGACGAAGAGGGGCAGGTCGGCATCAATTTCCGCCTGCAATACGATGGGCAAGCACTTCTCATCAACGGCACCAGCACGGTGGATGTCTCCATAAAGGGCGGCATGGTCTACATGAAGCGCGTGCAGACGACTTATTACGACGGCTTGATCAAGAAAACTTACGGTACGCCCGTCGTTCTCTACCGCGCAATGCCGTTCGCGAACTTCACGGGGGATATCCTTCATCAGATCGGGTTTATCCTCAACTTCGGCAGCACGATCATGAATCAGCTTCCGGACGGCTCCACGGAAAGCACGGCGCCCGCGGAGAAGGAGGAAGTGGACTTCGGCACCACGCTCGACGCCGTCCGCAAGGCGTACGTCTACACGAAGTCGGGCAACGAGCAGAAGTGGCACCTCGAGATCAACGGCGAGACGTTCAGCAACGGCATTCTCGGCGACGTCGCCGTAGATATGACCGCGGTCGACGGGCTGTTCCGCACCTTCAAGATCACGAACCTCGTCGTCAATATTCCCGCGGGTTCGATCAAGCTCTCCCTCTCGGCGTCTCTCAACCTCACATGGCACAACGCCGGCGGCGTTTCGGACGGCACTCCGGAGCAAGCCGATACGAACCTTGCGGAAACTCTTTCGAGCAAGGAACACGGCTTCGGCGGCATGATCGAAAAACTCAACCGGGATGGCTGGGGAGATATCAAGTTCCTCGAAGGTCAGGATGCGACCGCCGGATTTGCCTACCGCGCCATCGACGGCACCATAAAGGCGGTGGAGGGTTCGCAGAACGTCCTCGTCTCCACGGGCGAAGGCGGGGTTGCGGCGAACACGCTCTTCAGCTCTCTCCTTCCTCCCGACTTGCAGGAGACCGAGGAGTTCTACTACCTGTCTACGGGCTTCGGCGCGGGCGACGTCCTGTCGGGTAATGCCGTGTTTGCACAGGAATACAGAAAGAGCTACGCCGTCACCTTTGTGGCGGAGGAGGATATCGGCCCCGATTGGCAGTACAACGAGGCGGAGGGCAAGTACTATCTCACCCGCGAACTCGAGTACGGCTCGGAGATCTCCTTCTGGTGCGACGGGCGCCGCTTCGGCGAGGAGCTTGTCGTCCGCGGCGAGATGACCGTGGAACTTCCCGAGAAGGAGAAGTATAACGGCATCATCGAGGGCGATTGGACGGCGGAAGTCGGTTCGAACGGCGCAACGTTCACCGTCGTATTCGACCTCGACACCGTCAACTACAAGAGCGCCGTTGCCTTCGATTACAACGGAGCGCAGGCGAACGCCGCGACCGTGCAGTTCAACGCGGAGACCGTGGAGGGCGTCTACACCCTCTTCCGTCCCGCCGACGTCACGATCGACGGCACGACCTACACCTTCCTCGGCTGGTTCGAAGAGACCGGGGACGGGTGGAAGCAGGTCACCGAGATCGCCCCGAGCGAAGAGGGCGCGGAGAAAGTCAACCTCACCGTCGAAGCCTTGTGGATGAATGCCTCCGTGAATGTCACCGCCACGGGTGCGCGTAGCGACGACGTATTAGGGAGGAAGTCTGACCACTCGCTCGCCGCGACGATCAACGGGTTCTCCCTTGTCGGTGCGCCTCGCGAGGCTGTGACGTTCGATATTCACTTCCGCATTTGGACGGACCGCAGCGAGGGCTATTCCGCGACAAGCAGCGACAACGAGCAGACCTTTGCCGATCAGAGCGCAGAGGGGATGCAGACGACGTATTCCACCTCCATCCAAAAGAAGGGCGTGGGCGGAAATTGCAGAATGTATTACGGCCACGCGGCAGTCACCTTGACCTTTAAGATTGCGGGCACGACGTTCGCGACATTCGACGGAAGCTCTTTAAGCGGCTTGCACGGAGTTGTATATTACGGAAAATAATTTGGCAGGACAATAGAAGAGCCGACGGCACATGCCGTCGGCTCTTTCCATATAAGACACGTCACTCCGCGCCCATCACGTCACTCCGCGCCCATCACGTCACCCCGAGCCCATCACGTCACCCCGAGCCCATCACGTCACCCCGAGCCCATCACGTCACCCCGAGCGTAGTCGAGGGGTGACACTGTTTCCGCATTGAGATTCCTCGGCTACGCTCGGAATGACGCAGAAGAGAGGTGCGCCTCTCTTCTGCGTATGTGTCCGCCGCGGGGTGTCCGTCTCCCGCCCTTTTCTCGGCTCCCCCTTTTGGGGGAGCTGTCACGGCTGTCCTTGCCGTGACTGAGGGGGTTCCCATATTTCTCTCCGCGGGCGGCGGACACATTGCCAACACGTCATACCGAGCTGTGCCCGCCGCGCAAAGCGCGGCGGGCGCATTGCCAACACGTCATACCGAGCTGTGCCCGCCGCGCAAAGCGCGGCGGGCACAGTCGAGGTATCTCACCGTTTTATAACAAATTCCTTCCGATATCTTACTCCGTATCCTTGTCCTCTCCCGATTCAATGAGTTCGCAGTCGTAAACGGTCGGATTGAACGTCTCCGAACTCGGGTAAGAAAATTTCTCGTCCAACACGTAATCCTTGGGCAGGCGGGTGGGGGAGTGCCCCGTAAGTTCCTTGAAAATGCGGTTGAAATTGCGGATGGTCCCGAACCCGCAGCGGGAGGCGATCTCCGTCACGGAGGGCGGGTCGTCCGAATGGAGGAGGTCCACGGCGGCGGCGGTGCGCACAAAGTTGAGGTGCTGGGAGAAGGTCACGCCCGCGCTCGCATGGAAGAAGCGGGAAAAATAGGCGTCGCTCATCCCCATAAACTGCGCCGCATCGGCGAACGTGTAGTACTCATACTTCTCGTTGATCTCCTCGAGCAGCCGCCTGAAAGACTGTTCCGTCCTGTCCTCCTCCGCACGGTCCCGCACCGTTTCATTGCGGAAAATATCGAGCAAAAGCCGCGCCACGAGGAGGGCGGCCTCCGTGCCGTAGTAGGGCGGTTTTTTGAGGAGAAGATCGCGCAGTCTCGCGTAAAATGCGGGAATGGGGTAGGATTTTTCGAGAACGGGGCTTGCAAGCCGCCTTTCCCCGAGGAAGGATTTCACGATATTGCAGTCGAAAATAATGACGATGAGAACGGTGTTTTTTTCTTTCGCCTGCATGTAGTGGACCTGCTCGCTGTCCACATAGAGCGCCTGCCCCTTCACGAGCGAATGCTTCTTGCGCTCACAGAAAACGTCGATGCTTCCGCGCTCCACGTAGAGAAGTTCGCAGTCGTAATGCCAATGCAGAAGGTTGTGCGAGTTACGGTACTTCCCCGCCCAGACCCTTGTCTCGGGCGAATAGTTCCAGACCTCTCTCTTTGCGATCATTTTCCCCTCCGTGCGCGTATGGGCGCACCTGTCCGTTTCGTTCGGTTTATTTTATTATAAACTAAAATACTATGTTTGTCAATCAAATCATGTCAAAAATTGTCTAAAAGTTAGCAATACCTTGCTTGTTTTTGTGAAAAATTTCCGTTATAATAGGGACGTAAAAAGAAAGAGCGGGGCTACGGTGTTATATCGCCACAGTATCGCTGCCGAATATCAATTAGCTCTTCCTCATTTTCCCCCATAGATTCGGGCAGGGAGGCGGTCTCGTCTCCCTGTTCGAATTTCATTTTATCACGAATTTCAACCGCACAGGTGAATTTATGGAACTTGATTGTACGGTAGGCAAACTCATCGGCTACGCGCGCGTGCGTTTGGGATTGGACGCGCGCAATGTGAACTTTGTCCGCAACACCGTTCTCGATCTTCTCGGTATGCAGTCTTACCGCGAATGCGGCGTATACGAAGGGGAGAAGCTCTCCGTCCTTCTCGATGCCCTTGCGGAGGGCGGCGTGCGCGCGGGGCTGTTTCCCAAGGAGGAGGCGGAGAACAAGAAGGACGCCGTGATGGGCGCCATCGCCCTCTCGCCCAAGGAGGTGGAGGAGACCTTCTGTTCCCGCATGCTTACCTCTTCCGCCCGCGCCACCGAGTGGCTGTATGATTACGCCGTCTACTCCGATTACGTCAAAAAGGAGGCGCTCGATAAGAACCCCCGCTTCACGGCGGAGAACGGGCTTATCGTCACCATCAATCTCACCAAGCCCGAATTCCGCGATCCCAAGAAGGCGGCGTCGGGCAACGCGGTGAAGGGGGGCTATCCCGCCTGCACCATCTGCCGCGAGAACGAGGGCTTTTTCGGCAGGGCGAAGAGGACCCTCCGCACCGTCTCCATAAAACTCGGCGGGGAGGATTGGTTCTGGCAGTTCTCGCCCTACGGGTACTTCCGCCAGCACGGGATCGCCGTCAACTGCCGCCAC
>CANRFW010000080.1 GCA_947630035.1 uncultured Clostridia bacterium
TCGGCGCGCGGCGGGGTGGCATGGGCGGCGCAACCCGAGGAGGGGGGGCATGGGTGGTATGTCCAAAGGAGGGGACATGGGCGGCGCAAAGAAAATAACAAGGGGCGGCGAGAAAATTCTCGCCGCCCCTTCCGTAAAATGCGGGATGGGGTACGGTTTTCAGCCCTCGAGGGCGGCGCGCATCTTCGCCGCCGCCTCCTGACGGCTCTTCGCGCCGAGCTTGACGTAGATCGTGGAAATATAATTGCGCGCGGTGCCGTCGGAGAGTTTCAGGGCAGAGGCGATCTGCTTGTTCGTAAAGTTCTCGTAGAGCATGAGGGCGATCTCCACCTCCCGCCCCGAGAGGTTGAATTTGCGCTTTAGTTTGATCTCGCGGTCGTTGGAGACCATCTTCGCCGCGTCCGCGATCCGCTTCGCGATCTTCGCGGGCAGGATGGTATCCCCCGCGTAGGCGTTCTTGATGGCGTCGATGAGGGCGGCCGAGGAGGTATCTTTGAGGAGGTACCCGCTCGCACCGTAGTTGATGGCGTTGAGAATGTAGTCGCTGTCGTCGAAGGTCGTAAGCACCAGCACCTTGGTATCGGGGAACCGCCGCTTGATCTCCTGCGTGGCGATCACGCCGTTCATGTTGGGCATGCGGATATCCATGAGGACGACGTCGGGCTTTAAGGATGCGATCATCTCCACCGCCTTCAATCCGTCCGCCGCCGTACCCACGACTTCGAAGTCGGGGCAGGTCGAGAGAACGCTGCGGATGCCGTCCGCGAGGATGGTCTGGTCGTCTGCGAGAAGTACCTTGATCTTCATATCTTATTCTCCGTTTGCGCCGTCGAGCGGCAGCGCCATCTTGATTTCGAATCCTTCGTCCGGCTCGCTGTCGAACCGCACCTCTCCCCCGAGCGCCTCCGCGCGGGCGCGCATGCCCTTAAGCCCGAACCCCTCTTTGAGTTCGGAAGGCTCCACGCCCGAGCCGTTGTCCGAGAGGAGAAACTGCACCTTCCCCTCCTCCGTGCGGAGTTCGAAGTAGAAGGCGGTCGCCCCGCCGTGGCGCAGTCCGTTGGAGATCCCCTCCTTGAGGGAATTGCACAAAAACCGTCTCTTCGCGTCGCAGAGGGAGATGTCCTCCACATTCGCCCGCACGGCAATGCCCGTGCCGTCCGTCGATTCGTGGACGATCTCCATGAGGGCGTCTTTCAGGGAGACGTATTCCTTCGAGCCCGAGAGGAGATGCACGCTCTCGCGGAGTTCCTCCAAGGCGTGTTTCGCCTGAAGATTCGCCGCCGTGATCTTGCGCTTGGCGTCGGCAGGGTCGGTATCGATGGTAAGCCGCGCCGCCTCCGTCTGCATGATGACGGTCGTGATCGAGTGCCCCGCGGTGTCGTGGATGTCCTTCGCGATGCGCTGTCTCTCCTCGAGGGCGGTCACCTCTTTGAGTTCCTCATTCGCAAGGCGCAGTTTTTCGTTGGCGGCCTCCAGCTCGGCGATCCCCTTCTTGATCTCGCGGTTGCTGCGGTAGACGTGGATGGTAAAGTTGAAGATGAAGAAGTGGAGGACGAGGAGGATGAGGTCGTTGAACGCCCCCGCGACGAGGGAGGTCACGTTCACCCGCTCCCCGCGCAAAGCGCCCGAGATCGCAAACGTGATGAGGAAAAGCCCCACGCTCGCGGCCCCCATCGCGATGGTCCCCCGCAGGTCCGGCTGTTCGATATAGAAATCGGAAAGCACGATGATATACAGGGTGGAGATGAGGGTGCCGTCCGAAAAGATGGTGAGGGTCATGAGGAAGAGAATGTCGAAAACGTAGCAGGCGATGCGGGCGGAATAGGTCTTGCATGCCCAGAGCTTTACGGCGTTCTCCGCACACAGGAGGACGGCGACGGGCAGAAGCACGTACCACGCGGGAATATCCGCATAGTAGCGCGCAACGCGGTTGTTGACGACGAGGATCGCCGCCACCACGATGAGAAGCAAATAGATGATGAGTTTCGCAAAGCGGACGATGACGGGGTTCTCCCCGAACGGATAGCGCTTGTTCGTCACTTGATGCCTCCGAGGATATTGGAGATATGGAAGACGCGGCCTATGTCGTCCATCTTGCCCGCGAGGCGGTAGCTGAAGTGCCCGTCCTCCCCGACGATGACATGATCGTAGAAACGGATGTTGTTCATGGAGCAGAGGAGCTGCAGCTGGGCGGTGAAACGGTCGTCCTCCGCGGTGGGCGCGCAGGGCTTCCCGGGATGGTTATGCGCGGCGACAAGTCCCTTGGTGCTGTGGGCGGAGAGGAACTGCATCACGGAATCGGGGGAGACGATCACCCGCTCCCTCTCCTCCGAAGTATAGCACTTGGTGTGGCGGACACGGTCGTTCCCGTCGAGACAGTACAGTTCGAGGCACTCCTCTTTCGCCCCCGCGTACCGCTTCGCGAGAAATTTGGAGAAGGTTTCCACATTGAAGATCTCGGGCGGGCGTTGGGGGCAGAAGGAGGTGCGGGAAAAGCACAGCCCGACGACGCGGAGATAAGCCGCCGTCTGCATGCCGATGCCCTCGATCTCCGCAAGCTCTTCGACGGGGGCATGGAACACCCCGTCGAGCGAACCGAAGACGGCGAGGAGGCGGTGGGCAAGCCCGTTCGTGTTGACGCGGGGCAGAGCGTTATAGAGCAAGATCTCGAGAAGCTCGTGATCCTGCAGGCTCTCTTCGCCGTTTTCCAGCCGTTCCAGCATGCGTTTGCGGTGTCCTTCGTGCATGAGACGCCCCCTTCCCGTCTATTGTAACATATTTCCGTCCCTTTTGCACGGTTTTCCAACCTGTTTTTTCGATTTTTTTGTGCGTCCCCCTTGACAACCTTCTCTGCGTATGTTACAATATCCTTTGGTAACTTGAACGGGAGTGGCAGCATGAAAAACTATCTCGATGAGGCGGTTGAGAGCATCTCCGAGAGCGTTCGCTTTGATTCGTCCCTTACAAAGCACACGTCGAAAATGCCCTTCGGCAAGGGGGCTTACGACTGTCTCAATCACTTTCTGGCGCTCGCGGAGCGCTTGGGTTTCAAAACCCGTAACTACGACAACTACATAGGCGAGGTCCTCTTCGGCGAGGGCGCGGAGGAATTTGCGATCCTCTGCCATCTCGACGTCGTCCCCGCCGGCAGCGGCTGGACGAAGGACCCCTTCGGGGGAACTGTGGAAGACGGCAAGATCTGGGGCAGGGGTACGACGGACGACAAAGGCCCCGCCGTTTGCTGTCTCTATGCCTTGAAGGCCTTAAAAGACGAGGGCTTCGTCCCCTCGAAGACGGTGAAACTCATCGTCGGGTGCAACGAGGAGAGCGGCTGGGCGTGCATCGAACACTACCGCGAGGTCGCCCATATGCCCGAGACGGGCTTCTCGCCCGACGCGGATTTCCCCGTCATCTATGCGGAAAAGGGCATTCTGCAAGTGCGGCTGCACTTCCCCATGGAGCGCGCCCCCTTCCTCTTCCTCGAGGGAGGCACGAGCGCCAACATGGTGTGCGATTATTGCGAGGCGACCCCCCGCTCCGTCAGCGTGCGCATGGCGCGGCAGTGCGGGCTGGAGATCGTGGGGAAGAAGATCGTCTCCCGCGGCAAGAGCGCCCACGCCTCCACCCCCGCGGCGGGGAAGGACGCGATCCTGCCCATCCTCCGCTACTTCCGCGAGAAGAGCGAGGCGGTGAACCGCGCGATCGAATGTCTCTATGAGGATATCTACGGCCTGCGCACCTTGCGCGACGAGACGGGGCATCTCACCATCTCCCCCGATATCGTGAAGTTCCGCAAGGGGCAGCTCCTCATCGTTGCGGATATCCGCTATCCCGCCACGATGAAAGTAGACAAAGTGTACGAAAAACTCAACCGTTTCGGCGCTGTGTACGAGACCATCCACCATCAGGCGCCCCTCTTCCTCGACAAGAACGGCGAACTCGTTGAGACGCTGCTCTCCGTCTACCGCGATTGCACGGGCAAGAAGGATGCGCGGCCCGTGGCGATCGGCGGCGGCACCTATGCGCGGGCGCTGAAGTGCGGCGCCGCGTTCGGCCCCGAGGCAGAGGGAGACCCGCCCGTCGTCCACCGTGCGGACGAATTCATCTCGATCGAGCGCGTCGGATTGCTTCTGAAGTGCTACAAAGAGGCGATCGCCCGCCTCACGAAATAACGGACAAAAGGGAGCCTCGGCTCCCTTTTTCGGTGCCGTTTTCCGACCCCATGTGTGCATTTTGAGAAAAAAGCGCGGCTCTGCCGCGCTTTTTCTATTCCACTTCTTCGAACATATCCTTGCCCACGCCGCACAGCGGGCAGGTCCAATCCCCGGGCAGATCTTCAAACGGGATCTCGCCGTCGTACTCGTAGCCGCACACCTTGCAGACGTATTTTTTCCCGCTCTCCGCCTTCTCCTCCACATAGGTGGGAGCGTTCACGCTCGTCTTCCCCTTCAAAACCTTGTGGTAATAAGCGTACGTCATGGGCGTCCCGCCGTGGAGAACTTCCGCCTCCATGACCTCGCCCAAAAAGACGGTGTGCGTCGAAGTCTCCATTTTGTCCACCACCCTGCAGGTGAAGTAGCACAGGCACCCGTCTACAACGGGGAGCTTGCCGCGGACGGCGTAGGGCGTCTCCGCGAACTTATCGGTATCCCGCGAGGAGCGGAAGCCGAAGGTGCCGATGAGCTTCGGATCGCACTTCTCGCCGAGGACGCAGACCGCGAAGTACCCCGTCCTCTCCACACATGTGTGGGTGTGGTTGACGCGGTTGAGGCTTACGGCGATCGTCGCGGGAGACGAGGTCACCTGCATCGCGCTGTTGGCGACGCACCCCACCGGCCTGCCCTCGTCCCACGAAGTGCAGAGATACACGCCGTAGGAGAGATTGTGAAAGGCGGTCATGTTCATAAAATTACCTCCGCAAAAGAGCCGAAAAGCGGGCTTAAAGAATTAAGTCCGCTTTTTTTCTGTGGCAAAATCCGTTCAGTCTTTCTTTTCTTCTTTCTGCGGAACGACTTCTTTCCCGTCGTAATAGCCGCAGTTCGGGCACACCCTGTGCGCGACCTTCATGCTGTGGCAATGGGGGCACTCGATGAGGGCGGGCGCCGTCGCCTTATAGTTTGCAAAACGCTTATTCGTTCTGCTCTTCGATTGTTTTGCCTTGGGAACTGCCATCTTTCTACACCTCTTTTTGCGTATTTAGTCTTCTTGGGCGCAACTTTCGCAGTGGAGTACGCCGGGGAGCGCGATGAGGACGGAGTCCCGCACGAACTCGCCGAGGTCCACCTTGCCGTTGCGGTAGGAATAGTCTTCCTCCGAGGGGCGGGGCAGAAAGGCCGCGCGCACCTCTTCCTCGAATGTCCGGCTCGTCTCGCCCAAACAGCGGGAACACAGACCCGTGAGCGTGAAAGAGATCGTACCCTCCACGTCCACACGGCCGTCTTCGCCGATCTCATAGGAGAGCGAGAAGCGGACGGGACCCGAAAAGCGCACGAAGGGAAGATCGAGGAGCGCCTCCGCTTCCTCCCATTCGAACGCCGCCTCTCCCGCATATTGTTTGCGGGCCATGCAGCCACGGACATCGATTTGGGGAACCATTACCTTAAAAGATGATAACCGATTTCCCGCCGTTTGTCAATCGATTTTGCGCCCCTTTTTCGGATTTCGAAAAATTCAGAGGAGGGCCGCCGTCTCGCGCGCGATGACGAGCTCTTCGTTGGTGGGGATGACGAGGATCTTCACGCGGGAATCCGCCGCGTTGATCTCGTGGATCGCGCCGTCGTTTTTGTAGACGTTCTTCTCTTTGTCGAGCTTGACGCCGAACGCCTCCAGCCCTTCGCAGACTCCCTCGCGGACGGTGGGCGTATTCTCCCCCACCCCCGCCGTAAAGACGATCGCGTCCAGCCCGCCGAGCGCCGCCATGTAGGCGCCGACGTACTTTTTGCAGGAGTAGGCGAACATGTCGAGGGCGAGCTGCGCCCTCTTGTTCCCCTCATCCGCCGCGGCGGTGAGGTCGCGGAAGTCGGAGGAGACCCCCGAGACGCCGAGCATGCCGCTCTTCTTGTTGAGATAGGTCAGCCCTTCCGCCATCGTCATGCCCTTCTTGCGGCACAAAAACTCCGCGGCGGCGTAGTCGATATCCCCGCTGCGCGTCCCCATCGGCACGCCCGCAAGGGGGGTGAAGCCCATGGAGGTATCGATGCACTTGCCGCCCTTCACCGCCGAGATGGAGGAACCGTTCCCGAGGTGGCAGGTGACGATCTTCAGGTCCTTAATGTCCTTGCCGAGGTACTTCGCCGCCTCGCCCGAAACGAACTTGTGGGAGGTGCCGTGCGCGCCGTACTTTCTCACCTTATACTTTTTGTAGTCGTCGTAATCGATGGCATAGAGGTAGGCGTATTCGGGCATGGTGGCGTGGAAGGAGGTATCGAACACGAGCGCCATCTTCTTCCCCGGCATCACCGCGCGGCAGGCGTTCACGCCCAAGATCGCCGCGGGATTGTGGAGGGGTGCGAGTTCCGCGATCTCCTCCATCGTCTCCATCACCTTGTCGTCCACGAGGGTGGTCTTCTTGAATGCCTCCCCCGAGGCGACGACGCGGTGCCCCACGGCGTCGATCTCGTCCATCGAGGAGATGACCCCCGCCTTCTTGTCCACGAGTTCGTCGAGGACGAGGGAGATCGCGTCGGTATGGCTCTTCAGCTCCTTTTCGATGACGAACGTCTCGCCGTGCGCCTTATGGGTGAGCTTGCTGCCCTCGATGCCGATGCGCTCGCAAGTCCCCTT
>CANRFW010000081.1 GCA_947630035.1 uncultured Clostridia bacterium
CCTCCGCCGAGAGACGGGAGAACGCCTCCTTGACGTACTCCGCCCCCGCGACGCCGCAGACGTTGACGATCTCGTGCGGGTCGGCGACGATCGCGGAGGTCCCGTGCGGGACGGAGAGCGCGGCAAAGGCCTCGGGCGAGAGCATGGAACTCTCCACATGGATGTGGGAATCAATCAGCCCCGGGAGGGCTATGGCGCCCTTGCCGTCGTAAATCTTTTTCCCCTCGTAGCCCTTTCCGACGGCGGCGATCCGCCCGTCCGCTACGGCGAGTTCCCCCTCTTCGCACTCCCCCGTATACACGTTGAAGACCCGAATGTTTTTGACGACCAGATCGCAAGGTTCGCGCTTCATGGCGCAATCGATGAGGTGTTTCATATCTTTATTATACCAAAAAGCCGTCCGCATTGCAAGCGGACGGCGAAAAAAACGGGATGGGAAAACGCCGATTTTACGGCTCCTCGTGCGCTCTTATCCAAGCGAGAAGACCTTCGTACTTCATTTCACTCTTGGCGAGGGCAAGTCCGATTTCAATGAGTTCCTCGTCGGTTGCCTCCAGAGGGATACCGTTGACTTCGAGGAAGGTGAGGAGTACATAGACCCCGATGCGCTTGTTTCCGTCCACAAAGGCATGGTTGGAGACAAGCCCCGCACAGAGCCTTGCCGCCTTTTCTTCCTTTGTGGGGAACAGCTCCTTGCCGTCGAAAGTCATATAGGGAGCCTCAAGTGCGGATTCCAATAGGCCGACGTCGCGGATACCGTCCTCGCCACCCGTCTCTTCGATGAGCAGACGGTGGAGGAGCATTACCTTTTCCTTGCCGAATTTGATCATTTTGCGAGTTCCTCAAACGCCTTGCGGTGTTTTTCCAAAACGCGCTTTGCCACGACGTCGATCTTCTCGTCGTCCGAAAGCCCGAGCGCGGGGTTCTCGCGCAAACTCACAAGCATATAGTGCGGCTTGTTGTTCTTGAAAATGACGACGCTCCCCTCCCTATCGGCGATCCGCGCCGCGCGGGAGAAGTTCTGGTTGGCCTCCGTGATGGAAAGGACTTGATTGGTATCGATCAACATATTGTCACCTCCACCCTATTATACCCGAATTATAGCTAAAAATCAACCTATTTTACGAAAATTTTCGGCGGGGCGGGTTACAATTTTCCGCGCATGCGGAGGGAGTTGCACACGGCGAGGAGCATGACGCCCACGTCGCCGAACACCGCCGCCCAGATGGGCAGCCCGAAAAGCCCCGTTGCGGCGGCTATGAGGGAGACCGCCATGAGGATTAATTTCACCGTGATCGAGAACACAATGTTCTCCGTGACGATCTTCCTCGTCTTCTTCGCCCCCTTCACCGCCTTGGGGAGGGCGGAGAGGGAATCGGTTGCGAGGACGAAATCGCTCGCCTCGATCGCCGCGTCGCAGCCGAGGCCTCCCATGGCGACGGAGACGTCGCTCTCCGCCATGACGGGGGTATCGTTGATGCCGTCCCCCACATAGAGGAGGGCGCCCTCCTTTTTGAGTTCGCGCGCCTTTTGCGGTTTATCCGCGGGGAGAAGATCGGCGTGGACCTCGTCGACGGGCAGCCCCGCAAGCACGCCCTCGGCACGGGCACGGGTGTCCCCCGTAAGGACCGCGGTGCGGACAACGCCGCATTTTTTGAGAGCGGCGAGCGCCTCTTTTGCCTCGGGGCGGAGCTTATCCGCGATCTCGATAGAGCCGACGAACTTCCCCTCTTCCGCGACGTAGACGACGGAGCAAAGGCTCTCGGCGGGGGGAACGTCCACCCCGTTCTCCCGCATGAGGCGGCAGCTTCCGACGAGGACTCTTTTCCCCTCCACCGTAGCCGCAAGCCCCATGCCCGAAAGCTCCTCCGCATTCTCCGCTACGAAGGGAGTCTCCACGCCGATAAACGCCTGCGCGAGGGGGTGGGAGGACTGTTTCTCCACCGCCGCGGCGAGACGGAGGGCGCGCACGTCCGTAAACCTCTCCACCGAAAACCTGCCCTCGGTGAGGGTGCCCGTCTTGTCGAACGCGGCGACTTTCACCTTGGCGAGGAGGTCCAAATACACCGCTCCCTTGGTGAGGACCCCCTGCCGTGCAAGCGTACCCACCCCCGAAAAATAGGTGAGGGGCACCGAGATGATGAGGGCGCACGGGCAGGAGATGACGAGGAATTCCACGGCGGGGACGATCCACTTCATGAAGTTGTACCCGTCGAAAAGGGGCGGGATCACCGCGATGAGGACGGCGAAAAGGGCCACGACGGGGGTATAGATGCGGGCGAATTTCGTGATGAACTTTTCGGGTTTCGCCTTGCTCGCCGAGGAGTTCTCCACCATTTCGAGGACTTTGGAGACGGCGCTCTCCGAGACGGGGCGGAGGATGCGCGCGGTGACGGCGCTGCCCTCGTTCACGCAGCCCGCGAGGAGTTCGTCCCCCTCCCGCACCTCTTTAAGATAGGCTTCGCCCGTCAAAGACTTGGTGTCGAGCGCGGTCTCGCCGCGGAGAAGGACGCAGTCTGCGGGCACTTTGTCCCCCTTGCGCAGGAGGACGGCGTCCCCCTCTTTGAGGCTCTCCGCCTCCACTTCGCGCTGCTCCTCCCCCTCGAGGAGGATGGCGGTATCGCTCTGCATGGCGACGAGTTTCCCGATCGCCCCGCGCGAGGAGCCGACGGCGATCGTCTGCAGCAGTTCTCCGATCTGGTAGAGCAGCATGACGGCCGCTCCCTCCATGGGCTCCATGATGGCGAACGCCGCAACGGAGGCGACCGTCATAAGAAGGTTTTCGTCGAGAAGGTTTTTCCACCCGCGGAACCTGAACACTTTGAGGACGACCGACCACCCCGCCGCCGCGAAGGAGGCGAGGAACAGCCCGAATACGACCCACTTGTTCACGCCGCACAGTTCGCAAATGAGGGCGGGCACGAAGAATGCCGCTGAGACCGCAATGGAGAGAATTTCTTTAAGGTGCCTCTCCTTTTTCTTGGGGGCGTTGCCGTCGACGATCTTCACCTCCTCGAAGTGAGAGATCTTATCTATCGCCTTTTCAAGCGCCTCCGCGTTCCCGTATTCGAGGGTGACCCTCTGGTTGATGAAGTCCGCCGAGGCATTTTCTATCCCCTCGATGCCGTTGAGTTCCTCCGAAAGCTCGGCGGCGCATGCCGCGCAGTCAAGCCCGCTGATTTTTATGATCTTATTCATTTTCCGACCCCATGTCGCATTTTAAGTGGACGGCGGCAAGTTCCAAGACCGCCACAACGTGCCCGTCTGCGAGCGAATAGAGAATGTTCTGCCCCTCCCTTCTCGCCCGCACGATGCCGTTCGCCTTGAGGATGCGGAGCTGATGGGAGACGGCGCTCTGCGTCCCCCCCGCGGCCTCGGCGACGTGCTGTACGCACAGCTCCCCCTGCCGCAGGGCGAAGAGAATTTTGAGCCTGCTCGGCTCGGAGATCGCCTTGAAGAGTCCGGAGAGCTTCTCCACCTCCCCCTCCTTCGGCATATTTTTCTTGGCGAGTTCCGCTTTGCAGCGATGCTCGGGTTCATGGTTGCAGGTCATAGCGCCTCCTATATTTCAATATATGAATAACTGTTCATATATTACCATAAAGAAAAAACGCTGTCAAGCGTTTTCCGAAAATTTTCAAAGATTTTTTTGGGAGACGAAAGTCTTTCCGTCGAGATAAGAAAGGAGGCCGCGGGGATGGAGGACGAGTTCCTTTGCGACGAGCTTCTGGCGGGCGGCATGGAGGGCGGCATTCTTCCTGCTGTCGCCGTACTTTTCGTCCCCCACGACGGGGTGCCCGATATGGGCGAGGTGGGCGCGGATCTGGTGGGTCTTGCCCGTGTGAAGGGTGACGAGAAGGAGGCTCGTCTCCCCCCTCTCTTCGAGGACGCGGTACTCGGTGACGATCTCCTCCCCCGCCCCTTTTTCGGAGACGAACACGCGGGAATTCTTCCCGTCCTTTTGAAGATAAGCGTGCAAAACCGCACCCCGTGTCTCCATTTTGCCGAAGACGAGGGCGAGATACCTCTTCTCGATGCGCCGCTCGCGGAAGCAGCGCAAAAGTTCCTCTTCGGCCTCGCCGTCCTTGGCGAAGAGGAGGAGGCCCTCGGTGTTGCGGTCGAGCCTGTGAACGGGTACGGCCCCCTTCTCGCGGAGGGCGGAAAAGACGGCTTCGGAATTCACCCCGCTCTCCTTGTCGCAGACGAGGATATGCCCGTCTTCATAGAGGACGGCAAAAGCCGTCTTCCCCTCCTCCGAGGGGGTCGTATAGTAGCGCACCGTGTCCCCCGCACGGAGAAGTACGTCTTCCCCCGTGCGGACGCCGTTCACGCGGATATCCCGCCGCGCGAGGAGGGCGCGGAAACAGAAGGAGGCCTGCGCGTAAGTGTTATCCGTGAACGCGCGCAGTGTTTGCTCTCTTTCGACGACGAATTCTTTCACCTTTTTTCCTCCCGAGTATGAGGACGGCGCACGCGAGCGCCGCTACGGGCAGCAGGAGATAGACGCCGCCCTTCAGCGTAAAATAGGCAAGATAGGATAGGAGCAGCGCGCTCCCCGTCTGCACCCCCGCATAGAGGATCGCCCTCCCCCACCCGAGTTCGCGCGCCGTAGAGGCGATCGCCGAGACGCAGGGCGAACAGGTGAGGATGAAGACGGCAAAGGCAAACGCGCTCGCCGCGGGATAGGGAAACTCCCCGAAGAAGAGGGAGATCGTCGCCGCGACGTTCTCCTTGGCGACAAGCCCCGAAAGGGCGGCGTATGCGATCCGCCAATCCGCCATGCCGATGGGCGCGAACAGCCATTTCAGCCACCCGCACACCGTGGCGAGCATGCTCTCCTCCGCCCCGCAGAAATGAAAAGAAAAGTCGAATGAGGAAAGCCCCCACGAGAGCAGAAAGAAGGCGAGGATGACGGTCGCCGTCTTTATTATAAACTGTTTGACCTGAAGAAGCAAGGATTTTGCGACGAAAAGCGGGCGCGGGATCTGCAGAGGGGCGAGTTCGAGGACGAAGGGCGGCGTCTCCCCCTTGAGAAAGAGGGCGACGAGGAGGGAGATCATTACGCCGAGGAGGTACAAAAGGAGGACGGCGAGGAAGGGATCGGCGAAGAAGGAGGCGGAGAGGACGAGGTAGACGGGCAGTTTCGCACTGCACGAAATGTAGGGAAGGCACAGGATGACCCGCCGCTGGATGCGCTTGTCGTCGAGGCCGCGCGTCGTGAGGATGGCCGCCGCCGTACAGCCGAAGCCGAGGAGGAGGGAGAAGACCGCCCGCCCGTTCAGCCCGAAGAGGGAGAGAAACCCATCGGCAAGGGCGGCAAGACGGGACAAAAACCCGCTCTCCTCCATGAGAATGAGGAAAAAGTACAGGAGCGCTATCTGCGGCAGAAAGCCGAGGACGCCCCCGACGCTCCCGAGAAGCCCGTCCCGCACGAGACTTCTTACGGCGGGGGACGGGATCTTTTCCGCAAAGCCGCCGAGAAACTCCGAAAAGAAATGCTCGATCCCCTCCTTCATGAGATCCCCCGGGAACCCCTTTGCAAAGGTCAGAAGGAAGGCGCAGACGAGGAGGAGAAAGAAGAGCGGAAAGGTGAAAAAGCCGTTGAGGAGCAGGCGGTCGGCAGGGCCGAGACCCTCCCGTGCGGGGGAAAATCCCGCGATCTCCCCCCTCTGTATCCGCCTCTTCGAAGAAAGGGCGGAGGAAACGGCTTCGCGCAGTTTCTTCCCGCGGAGCCGCTCGGAATCGAGAACGGGGACGCCGAGGGAGGCGGAAATTTTCTCCGCATCCGCCCGTCCCCCCGCGCGCAAAAAGGCGCGGCGCTTTGTGAGGAGGAGGGCACAGCGGCGCTCCCCCATCGCCCGCATGAGTTCCGCGGTGCGCGGAAGAGCGGCGCACTCCGAGACGAAAAGCACGGCGGCGTGAGGACGGGCGGCGAGGTAATCGCGGGTGAACTTCTCCTCCATACTCATGCTCGAAAGGGAGTAGATGCCGGGGAGATCGACGACGGTCGTCCCCCTCCCCTTAATCTTGCCCTCGAGGGCGCCCACGGTGACGCCGTGCCAATTCCCCACCCGCGCGTGCCCGCCCGTGAGCGCGTTGAAGCAGGTACTCTTGCCCGCATTCGGCGCGCCGACGAGGAGGATCACATCTTCCATACCCGCACCCCTTCCGCCACTTCCCGCCCGAGAGCGAACTTGCTCCCGCCCGCTTCGACGAGGAACACCCCCTTTTTGAGGCTTACTTTGAGGACGGTGAACTTCGCCCCCGAGTAGAGACGGAGGGCGCGCAGCCGTTCTTTGAGGAGCATGGGGAGGTCGACTTTCATCACGACGGCGCGATCCCCCCTCTTCAATTCGCAGAGCATCATACTTCAAACAATGAAGAAAACGCGCGAAATATGTAACCCAAAAGAAAAAACCCTCCTTGAAAGAGGGCTTTCTCTTGCTTTACGCGTTTTGGGAGCTTGTCCGCTCGCGCACGACGCGGTCGCCGCGGAGCTTCAGGACGCCGCTCGTTACGAAGGGCGAGATGATGAGCCACAGCGCCGCGACGGCGATTACGGAATAGACGATGATCGCCCCGATGCTGCGCGGGCCCATGAAGATCGCGGAGACGAGGTTGAAATCGAAGATGCCGTAAAGGCCCCAATTCACCGCGCCGAGCAAGACCAAAATGTAGGCAATGATATTCGCAATGACCATTTGTGTTCCTCCTGCTCTCAGTTTGCGCCCCTCTGCGATGATTATACGCCGCGGTTTTTG
>CANRFW010000082.1 GCA_947630035.1 uncultured Clostridia bacterium
GGGGAGGACGGCGGGGAGACTGCCCGCACCACCTATCTCTCCATCGGCGGCGGGACGGTGCGCATCGCGGGGGAACCCTCGATGGAGCCGCAGGAGCTGTACCCCTTCCGCAACTTCTCGGAGATCATGGAGTACGCCGAAAAGAAGGGGATCCCGCTCGACGGCGTCGTCTATGAATTCGAGGGGGAGGAGATCAAGGAATTCCTCCTCGGCGTGTGGAAATCGATGAAGGCCACCATCCACCGCGGGCTGCTCGCCTCGGGCAAGCTCCCCGGGACCCTCGGCGTAGACCGCAAGGCGAAGATCCTCTTTGAGACCAAGGAGGAGGACGAGGAGCCGGAACAGTTCGAAAAGAGGCACCTGTGCAGTTTCGCCTTCGCCACGGGGGAGGAGAACGCGGGCGGGGGAACGGTCGTCACCGCACCCACCTGCGGCGCAAGCGGGGTGCTTCCCGCCGTCCTCTTCTACCTAAGCAGAAAGCACGGGTTTACGGATAACCGCATCGTCGCGGCGCTCGCCGTGGCGGGGCTTGTCGGCATCACCGTAAAACAGAACGCCTCCGTAAGCGGGGCGGAAGCGGGGTGTCAGGCGGAGATCGGTACGGCGACGTCCATGGCCGCGGCGGCCGTGTGCCGCCTCTTCGGAGCGTCCGCCGCCGAGACGGAGTACGCCGCCGAGATCGCCCTCGAACACCAGCTCGGCCTCACTTGCGACCCCGTCTGCGGGTATGTGCAGATCCCCTGCATCGAGCGCAACGCCGTCGCCGCCATGCGCGCCCTCGAGAGCGCGGAGCTTTCCAAGGTGCTTTCGGGGACGAGAAAGATCTCCTTCGACCTCATCGTGAAGACAATGTACGAGACGGGCAAGGATATCTCCGCCCGCTACCGCGAGACGAGCGAGGGGGGACTTGCCGCAAACTACAAAGTAAGCTGAAAAAACACCGCCCGCAAATTGCGGGCGGCGCAGCGCAAAAGCCATACGGAGAAAGACCGCCGCCCCTTCGGACGGCGGCGTTTTCACGCTTTTTTGCAGTAGGGTTCGAGCGCCAATGCGAGCTGATCGGGGCAGGACGTATTCTGGCGGCACCGTATTCCCTTGAGAAGGGGGACAATCTCGTCGGGCGTCTTCCCCTCGACAAGGCGGCCGATCCCCTGCAGGTTGCCGCTGCATCCGCCGATGAACTTGAGATTGTGGATCTTGTTCTCCCCGTCGAGGTCGAACACGATCTGTTTGGAGCAAGTGCCCTTGGTCGAATAGGTGATCATACCGTTTCCTCCTTTAATCCACGAGCGTTTCGTACACGGCTGAATAGAGATCGGGAGCTTTGTCCTCCCACTTCTTGTAGATGGTATTCGCCGTCTTCTTGTCGGGTACGACGAATTTGAGTTCGAGCATGGGCTGCACGGGGGCGATGATCTTGAGGGAGACGGTATACGTCCCGTCCTTGTTGAGATAGTAGTCCGCCTTGCAGTTCTGCTTCGTCCTGTACTTGCCGCCGTTGTTTTTTACGAAGCGGGAGATCTCCTCCCGTACGCTTCGCGGAATGTTGATATAAAAGTTTGCGAGCGTCTCTCTTCCCTCGGGCGTGATGGTATAGAGAGGGTCGTCCCCGCCGGGGATCTCGCAGATGAATCCGTCCGAGCGGAGCTTGTGGATGAGTACCATGCAGTCCATATAGTTGACCCAATCGTTGGACGAGGTACACATGTCGATCAGCGTTCGCTCGGAGAGGGGACTTTCCATCTTGTCGAACACGAACAGAAGTATTAACTTGTTGACGGAAGTTTCTCCTCTTACCTGCATAGGGATCCTCTTAAAGGTGTTGAAACGCAAATAAGTCGCTTAAGACCTTAAGCGACTCGTTCGGCGCGGTTCACGAACAGCTGTCGGAAGTTATGCCTCGAATTTCTTCAGCTTTGCGAGAAGCTCGTCGCAATCGTCGCTGTATGCTTCGACGGTGAGGGGCTTGGAAAGGTCAAGGCTGAAAATGCCGAGAATGGACTTCGCGTCGACGACATATTTCCCGCTCTTCAGCAGGATCTCATAGTCGCAGCTCTGGGTGATCGCGACGAACTCTTTCACTCTCTGCGCCATTTCAAGGGAAATTTTTACGGACTTCATACCAATGCTTCCTCCATATATCTGAGATTGACCACATTATACATAAAATCGGCGATAAAATCAAGATATTTCCGAAAAAATTCTTTAATATTTTTTTTGTTTGTGCTATAATAGAGAAGCGAGGCTTTTTCTTTGCCCCGCGGAGGATGCCGATGGAAGAGAGAGATTTCAAACTTCAGCGCTTTTTCACCGCCTGCGACGAACTCGTGGACGGGAAGTTTATCGTGGCGGATACCAAGATCAGCGAGACGCTCCGCGCCATTGCCGACTGCAAGGAACTTACCGAGCTGTTCGGCGCGGTGACGACGGGGTTCGACTATGCGGCAGCCAAGCGCGACTGCCTGCGTTTCCCCGTGGCGAAGGGTTCGGGGCACGGCGCGGCATACCTCCCCGCCGAACGCACCGATATCCTCGCCTTCGTGTTCTGTCTCCTTGTGGAGATCGACGGCGGGAGTGTCCGCCTCAACGATTTCCTCCTCCGCTATTTCTATGAGGACGGGAGCTATACGGCGAGTTACGCCCTCTTCGTGGGAAGGATGATCCGCCCCTTCCGCGACATTGTGCGCGACCTCTTCCCCGATACGGGCAAGAAGGGCGCCCTCGAGCGTCTGCACCGCGAGAGGGACGGCATTCTCGAGAAGATCTCCGCCCGTGCATCGGTGGAGCGCTCCAACCTTGCCGCCGTCAACCTCACCAAAACCGACCGTGCTGCCGCGGAGGTCCTTTTAAGCGAACTCTTCGCCGCGATCGGGCGGCGGGACCCCGTGGAGGTGAACGCCATTCTCACGGGCTACCGCTACTTTCTGTTTGCGACCGGCGCGCCGCAGGAGAACGCCTCCGTCATGTTCGCTCTCGCGGAGGACCTCAAAAAATGAACCTGCGCGAGGAGACGGTGAAGCGGAACGTCGTCTATGAGGGAAAGATCCTCACCCTCCGCTGCGACGACGCCCGCCTTCCCGACGGCAAGCCCTGCAAGCGGGAGATCGTCGACCATCCGGGCGGCGCCGCCGTGCTCTGCGTAAAGGAGGGAAAGGTCGTCCTCGTGAGGCAGTTCCGCTACGCCTACGGCGAGGAACTCTGGGAGATCCCCGCGGGCAAGCTCGAGAGGGGGGAGGACCCCGAACGGGCGGCGGCGAGAGAACTCAAGGAGGAGACGGGGCTTTCCGCGAAGAAGCTCGAAAAGCTCTTCACCCTCTATCCGACCCCGGGCTACACGAACGAGAAGATCCATATCTACGAGGCGGTCGGGGCGTCGGCGGGGGAGAGCAGTCCCGACGAAGGGGAGTTCCTCTCCGTCTCCTATGTCCCCGTGGAGGAGGCGCTTGCGATGGTGGAGAGGGGGGAGATCCGCGACGGGAAGACGGTCGCCGCCCTCCAGAGTTACGCCTTGCGGAGAAGGTGACCCTCCGCCGCAACCGCGAAAGAGCGAGATCCGCTCGGCGTTCGCGGCGCGAACACCTCGGAAATGAGGAGAAGACGCGGCGTTTGTTTCCTCATACCGGGGCTCCGCGGGAGCCGAATGTACCGAATGAAAAATCCCGGCGCAGCATGCGTCGGGATTTCCCTACGGGATCGGATTCAAAACTCAGCCGTTGCAGTTGCAACCGCCGCCGAGGCAGTTCGCGAGGGCGCCGAGCGTTCCGTTCTTGCCGAGGCAATAGGCGAGCGCGACGAGGATCGGCCAGCCGCATCCCGAAAGAGCGCGGGAATTGAGTACGTTTCCGCCGCCGAATCCGAGGATGAGCAGGATGATGAGGATCCAAAGACGGCTGTTGCCGTTCAGACTGCTATTCATGGTTTTTCCTCCTTGTCGCCGCAGAGTATGTACGTTTTGCGGTCTGCGGCTTTGATAGTAAATCTTATGCGCCCCGCGGAAAAAAATGTTCCCCGCAACTCCGCTCATTTGGTTGCCAAACGGGGACGCGTTTGGTATAATAGAAAAAGGATGTCCGCGCGGAAAAACACGGAAACGGTTTTATCCGTAAAAAGCGGCTCCGGAAAATTTTTTCTGCGGATACTCCGATAGGGAGATCCGATGGAGGTAATTTGTATGAAGAAGGACGTGGCACACAGGGTCGCATTTATCGGCGTGATGTCTGCGCTGATCTTTGTGGTCCTTACTTTGGAAACGTATGTGTTCATCGGGATCCTCGGGATCAATCCCGCGTTCCTCTCCCTGCCGCTCGCGATCGCGCTCTGCATGTTCGGCGATTGGCGGGACGAGTTCTACGGCGGAACGATCTTCGGGGTCTGCGCATTCATCATCTCGTTTATGGTCGGATACGTGCCGATGTACAACCCGCTGGTCTCCGTGCTTCCGCGCGTTTTGATGGGGGTCGGAGCCTATTGGATCTATCATCTCTTTTCTTTCATCGTAAACGCGATCTTAAACGGGCGCGAGAAGAAGGGGCGCAAGCTGCTTTCCCGAAAGAAGAATATCTTCCTGCGGGAGACCCTTCCCGCGGCGTTCGCGGGCGTATGCGGCGCACTCATCAACACCGTTCTGGTGCTCGCCATGCTCTCGGTGTTCGGCGGAGACGCGTTCGGGGTCGCCTTCAAGGTCGCGATCTCCTTCAACAGTCCCATCGAAATGGCGTGCTGCGCCGTTCTCGTGCCGGTCTATGTGCGCGTCATGAAGATCTCGCTGAAAGAATCGGATAAGGTCCTGTATTGGAAAGGGGAGGAAGCGGCGCCCGCTCCCGCGCCCGCCGCGGAGGAACATTCGTGATCGTCTGCATCGACATCGGCAATTCCAATATCAAGTATGCGGTCTTTGCGGGAGACGAGCTCAAGTTTTCCTTCCGCATTGCGACCGACCTCAAAAAGACCTCCGATGAGTACGGCGTCCAGCTCGTTTCCATGCTCCGCCTGAACGGCGTGAACGAAAAGGAGATCACGGGGGGGATCTTCTCCTCCGTCGTCCCGTCGCTCGACTACACGATCGAGCACATGCTCGCCGTCTACCTCTCGGTGAAGCCCCTGCAGATCGCGCCGGGGCTCAAGACGGGGCTCCGCATGCGGGCGGACAACGCGCGCGAGGTGGGGGCGGACAGGATCGTGAACAACGTCTCCGCCCTCAAAAAGTACGGGGCGGAGCGGCCGATCGTCGTGGTGGACTTCGGCACGGCGACCACGTTCAACGTCCTAAAGGGCGGAGAATTCATCGGCGGGGTCATCGCGCCCGGGATCAAGGGTTCGCTCGACAGTCTCGTCTCGGGCACCGCAAAACTCCCGCGGGTGGAGATCGAGGCGCCGAAGAGCGTCATCGCGACGAACACCGTCACCAACATGCAGGCGGGCATCGTGTTCGGGTTTGCGGGGCTCGTGGAATTTCTCGTCCGCAAGATCGAAAAAGAGCTCGGGGAGGACGTTCTCACCGTCGCGACGGGGGGATTTTCCGAGGTCATCGCAAAGGAAACAAAGTGCATCGACGTGATCGACAAGATGCTCACGCTCGACGGCTTGAAATATCTCTACGAACTGAACGTAACGGAGGAAGGAAAATGAAGAAGGTCGGAGTTGCGATTTTAGGCCTCGGCGTGGTAGGGGGAGGTACCTACCGTATTTTGGAATCCCACCGCGAATTCTACCGTGAGACGCAGAACGTCGATATTTTCGTCGAGAGCGTCCTCGATCCCGATCGCAGCAAACTGCAGGCGCTCGGCGTGCCCGAAGAGCGGATCGCCTCCAACATTGCGGAGGTCATCGCCGATCCCGACGTGCAGATCGTCGTCGAGGTCATCGGCGGCGTGGAAGCGGCACGCGAATATACCCTTGCCGCCCTCCGCGCGGGCAAGACGGTCGTCACCTCCAACAAGGAGCTGTACTGCAAATATTCTTACGAACTCGAGGCGGTCGCCAAGCGGCACAACGCGGGGCTGTACTTCGAGGGCAGCTGCGTGGGGGGCGTCCCCATCATCCGCACCCTGCTCGACGGGTTGCAGGCCAACCGCATCACCTCCCTTACGGGCATCATCAACGGGACGACCAACTATATCCTCACCAAGATGGAGGAGGAGGGGACGGGTTACGGCGAGGCGCTCGGCGAGGCGCAGTCCCTCGGCTATGCCGAAGCCGACCCCACTTCGGACGTGGAGGGGTACGACGCGGCATACAAACTCTCCATTCTCTCCTCGCTCGCCTTCCACACCAAGATCCCGCTCTCCGAGGTCTACCGCGAGGGGATCTCCCGTCTTTCCGCAGAGGACGTGCGCTACGGCAAACGGCTCGACTACACCGTAAAACTTCTCGCCATCGGCAAGAACACGGAGGAGGGGATCGAGGTGCGCGTGCATCCCGCGTTCGTCCCCGCAAACCATCCCCTTGCCGCGGTGAACGGCTCCTTCAACGCCGTGTTCGTGCGCGGCGATTCGGTGGGCGAAGTGATGCTCTACGGGCAGGGTG
>CANRFW010000083.1 GCA_947630035.1 uncultured Clostridia bacterium
ATCCTCCTCCGTCGGGCGGCTCTCGGGCGCGACGGATATCGTGCGGGCGGGGTCCCTCGTCGTCATCGCCGATACCGCAAACCACCGCGTGACGGTGTACAACAGCGAGACGAATGCTTACTCCGTTCTCGCCCCCGAGGAGGACGAAACCTTCTCCCCCGCCTTCGTCGCAACGGACGGCACCATGGTCGCCGCCGCCACCACGGAGAAGGTGTACGTCTGCAACGACCCGATGAAAGACCCGAAGTTCGCGGAGCCTGTCTCCGCCCAGAACGGTACAATCAAGGGCATTGCATGCGTGTACGGCAGCGTGTATTACGTCACCCAAAATAATTATCAAGGCATGATTAACGGAGAAGGCGCCTCCAAATCCAACGGCGGCACCCCCGCCGCAATGACGAGCGACCTCTACGGCAACCTCTATGTTGCCTACAGCGATACTACCGTCCGCTCCTTCACCGAGGAGCAATTCATCGCGCAAAGCGCGGACGGAACGACCGTCGAGGGGGTCACTATCCCCTCCGATGCGAAATCCCTCCGTGCCGACTTCGAGGGCGGGCTGTATTATCTCGATAATACGGGCAAGTTCTGCGGCAAAGACGGGGCGATCGCCACTGTGGACGGGGCAAGTTTCGTCTATCTCGGCGAGGGGAACGTCTCCCCCACCGCCTTCGCCCTCGGGTATGAGGACGACGAAGTCTACTTCCTCTTCGGCGACTACATCGTAAAGAGCAAGAAGGGCACGCTCGGACTCCCCTCATTCGGGCGACTTTCGAACGCAAAAGACATTGCACGGGCGGGAACTCTTCTCATAACGGCAGATACAGACAATAACCGCGTCACCGTCTACGATACGCAAAAACGTTCTTTTTCCGTCATCCAAACCAATTTCTCCCCTTCCCTTGTCGCAACGGACGGCTCCGTCATCGCCGCCGCTTGTGGAAATAAGGTGTATGTCTGCGACTACGGCGACGAGTGTTTCGGTGAACCCACCACAGCCGATATAGGCACGATCAAGGGGCTTGCCTGCGTGCACGGAAACGTTTACTACATTACCGAATACGGTTACGGCAAAGTAGAGGAGATAGACAAAGGACTTGTTTCGCGGTTTGAGGACTCTTTGGTGGCACTCGCCGCAGACAGCAACGGCATTCTTTATGTCGTTGATTCGGACGGTCATGTTCAATACTTTTATGAGGATGAATTTATCGATACTTCGATTATAAGCGGCGGGGATATGGAGCTTTCCCTTCATATGCCCATTTCGTCATTACGGGCGGATAGTGAAGGTAACTTATACTATTTAAGCGAAAATGCTCTTTGGAAAAACGAGGAAAAATTGACCGAACTTGAAACCAGCTCTGTCGGTTACGGCGGGGAAAACAGTCCTGTTGCGTTCGCGTTAGATTTCGAAAGCGATAACGTGTATTTACTTTATGACGATTATATCGTAAAAGCCAAGCAGGAAACTTTGGGCATTCCGCCACGGAATCAGAGCAGCTCGTTCGGCAATCGGCAGGATATTCTTCTGCCCGATAGCCGAAGAAAGAGAGGATAAAGGCGTCTACTGTCGGAAGAGGAATCTCAAAATGAATCATGTGCGAACCCAAGAAAACAAAATAAAAAGAATTTTTCTCACCGTATCGCTGTTTTGTGCGTTAGGGTGTATGTTCATAGGCGCTTTCCTGTTGAACACGCCAAATGTTGCGCGCGCGGAAGTACAGAATTTAAGTAGCGGAACAAATGCGTCTCTCTTCTTGCCTGCTGCTTACGAAAATTATCTCAACCTAAAAACGCCAAAGGACGCCGCCTTTTGCGACGACTATTTTGCGATCGCCGATGCTGACACGCTCTACGTATACGACCGCACTGCACATACCTATAAAAAGACGAGCGTCAGTAGCCGCCGCACAATTTCCAAAATCGGATTTACTTCCGATGGGGAATTATTTGTTTCCGATACGGGCGCGAGTAACTATTTTTATAAATATTCTTTCGAGAATAATTCTCTCCAACGAATTTCATCAATCAACTGCTCAACATTTTGTATCAGTGGCGATAAACTTTATACAGCCACCATCTCAGAGTCCGCAAGTATCAGCGAATATTCCATTTCTGAAATAGAATCTGTAAGCTCGAACCCTCGCAATCTTGGTACGCTGGAAATAAACACAACGCCCAGCATGACGATCCTCGATCAAAAACTTTATTGTACGTTCGGCGATCGTGCATACTGTGTTGATTTGACGAAGACTGAAACATTTGATGAAAACACGGGTTCCTATCTCTCCTTGAAACCCTCGGATGCCACGCATGTACAAAGTACTTGCGCACATAATAACGCATTTTACTACACCGCCTCGGACGGGCTGTACCGTGCGGAATTTTCCGCAACGGGCGATGACGCGGGAAGGGCTACCCGCGTTCTCGAAGGGAAAAACTTCGGCGCACTCACTTCGTATAACGGTTCGCTGTACTGTCTCCGCGGAAAGTCGGTGCTTCGGTTCGACCCCGCCGCCGACGGGACGAATTACACGGTCTCCGACTATGAGATCACGTCCGCTTCTTCCTCCGTCGGGCGGCTCTCGGGCGCAAAGGATATCGCGCGGGCGGGGGCTCTCATCGCCGTCGCCGACGCGGACAACCATCGCGTGACGGTGTACAACAGCGAGACGAACACTTACTCCGTCCTCACTCCCGAAGACGACGAGACCTTCTCCCCCGCCTTCGTCGCGACGGACGGCACCCTTGTCGCCGCCGCCACCACGGAGAAAGTATACGTCTGCAACGACCCTGTGAAAGACCCGAAATTTGAAACGCCCGTCCCCGTCACCAATATCAAGGGCATTGCTTGCGTGTACGGAAAGGTATATTATGTTACCCAGAACGATATTCAAGGCGAACTCGGCGGGACGCAGGTCAACAAATCCAACGGCACTCCTACTTTCATGACGAGCGACCTCTATGGCAACCTCTATGTTGCCTACAGCGACCACTCCGTCCGTTCCTTCACCGAGGAGCAATTTATCGCGCAAAGCGCGGACGGAACAAAACTTGAGAGCATGACCGTCCCCGAAGGCGCAAAGGCGATGCGCGCCGACTTCGAGGGCGGGCTGTATTATCTCGATAGCACGGGCAAGCTCTGCGGCAAGAGCGGCGAGCTCGCTGCCGTAGACGGGAAAAACTTCGTCTATCTCGGCGAGGACTCGGCGTACCCCGTCTCCTTCGCCCTCGGCTATGAGGACGACGAGGTCTACTTCCTCTTCGGCGACTACATCGTAAAGAGCAAGAAGGGCACGCTCGGCTTCCCCACCCTCTCCACCATTGCGGCGGAGGAGGTGTACGGCAACGTGACCGCGCCCGAGAGCAAGGAAGAGCTCGCCCTCTATGACGTGCACGCGGACGCCGTGGGCATCCGCGTGGACCTCAAAGAGCTCGAGGCGGAGAGCGAATACCTCCCCTGCACCGACTACTACCGCACTCCCGCCGAAGCGCGCGGGATCCTGCTCTCCACCCTCGGCGGCGGCAAGGATCTCCTCATCGCCCTCTATGAAAACAGCCGCTACACCGTGGACATCTTCCCCGCGGACCGCTGCACCGAAGTCACCCCCAAAGAGGGCGAGGACGGCTATTGGCAGGAAAGGGAGGAGACCGCCTACCTTGCGAGCGAGGGGAACGTTTACTACTTCCCCTGCCTCGTGACGGCGCTTGCGGAGGAGCGGCTCCCCCGCGGCACCGCCCTCAAGATCCTTGCGACCGTGGAGGCCGAAGAGGGCGCGGGGCACACCTTTGCCTATGTAGAATACGAGACGAGGGCGCGGGCGACGGAGCGCGGGTATCTCCCGCTCGGCATGCTCTCCCCCGTCGATCCCAACACCCCCGCGGGCGAGAATTATTTCTTCGGCTGGCTGAAAGCGAGGGAGGGCGGCGTCTCCTTCCTCGACGGGAGCGGCAACGAACTCCGCCTCGAAGAGCGTACGTATATGCGCTTCTCGGAAAATGAGGACGGCACCTACACCGCCCACTACACGAGCGAGGGGGTGGAGTACACCGCGCAGGTGACGGGAGACATGTTCGAACGCGGGGAATCGGATGCATGGCGGATCGCCCTCATCGTGGGGCTTTCGGTGCTTGCCCTCCTCATCGTGGGCGTCTACATGTTCCTCCTCCCGTGGGGACGGAAAAAGAAAATCGACTCTTGACAATCCCCTCACCGCGTAGTACAATGAGGGCAGAAACATTTGGGGGAAAATAAAATGGCACAGTATCTTTCGCCTCTCGCTCTGCAGAGAGCCGACCCGTATCTCTACAAACACACAAACGGCAAGTATTACTTCACGGCGACCTGCCCGCAGTACGATCGCATCGAGCTTCGCTGCGCCGAAACCGTGAACGGCATTGCCGAAGCGCCCGCCCGCGTCTTATGGCGGCGGCACCCCGTAGGCATCATGTCGAGCCATATCTGGGCGCCCGAGATCCACTATATCATGGGGAAGTGGGTCATCTACTTCGCCGCGGGGGAACTCCCCGATATCTGGAAAATACGCCCCTTTACCCTCATCTGCAAGGGGGACGACCCCATGACGGACGAGTGGGAGGAGGGCGGCATGATGCGCGCCGCCGAGGGAGACCCCTATTCGTTTACCGACTTTTCCCTCGATATGACGGTGTTTAAGCACCGCGGCAAGTGGTACACGATCTGGGCGCAAAAGGTGGGCGCCGTGAACGGCATCTCCAATCTCTACATCGCCGAACTCGAGTCTCCCACACAGCTGAAAACGGTGCAGGTCCTCCTCACGACTCCCGACTACGATTGGGAGCGGGACGGCGGTTTCTGGGTGAACGAGGGGCCTGCCGTCTTGAAGCACGACGGCACGGTGTATGTCACCTTCTCCGCCTCCGCAACGGGCGCCTGCTACTGCATGGGGCTTCTCCGCGCCGACGAGGACAGCGACCTGCTCGACCCCCGCTCGTGGCGGAAAAACCGCTATCCCGTCCTCGAGACCAATGAGGAACTCAAGGTTTACGGCCCCGGGCACAACTGCTTTGTGCGCGGCGACGAGGACGAGCTTTTGACCCTTCTCCACTTCCGCAATTATGAGAAGATCATGGGCGACCCCCTCAACGACCACAACCGCCACGCCCACGTGATGCGGGTGACTTTCGACGAAGACGGCGCGCCGGTGTTCCGCTTCAACCGCGACGAACTCTACAACGTGCCCTTCGAAAACGAGAAACAGAAGTATATCAATACGAAGTGAGGAAAACGGAAGTTTTTCACGCAAGCAAGGAAAATGGAAGTATATCAATACAAGACGGGATAAACGAAGAAGAGAGGCGGAAGCCTCTCTTCTTCGTCATTCCGAACCGTCTGTACCGCCCGCAAACTGCGGGTGCTTTTTCTATGCTCTTGATTGCCCACCCCCCTACCCCCCTCCTTAGGAGGGGGCATATGTTGTGCTACCCGCAGAGGCGGCATTTCTTGCCCCCTGCCCCCTCCTTGGGAGGGGGTGTCCCGCAAGGGACGGGGGTGGGCATATGTTACGCTACCCGCAAAGGAGGGCGCGAGCAAACGAAGAAGAGAGGCGGAAGCCTCTCTTCTTCGTCATTCCGAACCGTCTGTACCGCCCGCAAATTGCGGGCGGTACAGACGCGTGAGGAAACTCTGTCGCGGAAAAGAACGAGATTCCTCCGCCGCAAAGGGCGCGGCGGAGGAATGACGTGGTGGATCGCATGCGCGGCGTCGGAATGACGTATTTAAGCGGTTCGTTATCTCCCTATCCTCATACCGACGCCGCGTAGCGGCGGAGCGTATCTTTCATGGGAAGATTCACTCACTCCGCCTACGGCTCCGTTCGGAATGAGGGACGACCGCATTTCATACCGTCACCCCTCGACTGCGCTCGGGGTGACGTGTGGGGCGTCGGGGGGGCATGGTGAGGAGTTCGCGCGGAATTTCGGTTGCTTTACACGTCACCCCGAGCGCAGTCGAGGGGTGACGCGGTTTCAAAAGATTTTACGTTGTAAATCATGGGCGGACCCTCACCCCTACCCCGTTGCGGCGGCAGGGACCGCCGCAACCCCTTCGGCGAGGCCACGCCTCATGTCGCGGCGCGTTCACAGCCCACAGGGCTGTTGAACATGGTGCGCCGCTCCACCCCTTACGCAGGGGGAGGGCATGCAGTGTGGCTGCGCGCACCCCTTACGCATGGGCATGTAAATCGGAATTTGCGCGAGGGCATGATAGGAGCGAATAGCGGGGGGACGTAGGCGCAAAAGATTTTGTGCGAAGCTATAATTACTTGCGCGAGCAAAACCACGCTTTTGCGCTGCGCGACCCAATTT
>CANRFW010000084.1 GCA_947630035.1 uncultured Clostridia bacterium
ATGCGGGCGCACAGGCGTGCCGCGTTCTGAAGGACGAGGGGTGTAACGTCGTCCTATGCAACTCCAACCCCGCGACCATCATGACGGATAAGATGCTCGCGGATGAGATCTATCTCGAACCCCTCACCGAGGACAGTTTGAAGCGCATCATCATCAAGGAACGGCCCGATAGCCTTCTCGCCTCGCTCGGTGGACAGACGGGGCTCACGATGGGCTGTAAACTCGCCAAGAGCGGATTTTTGGATAAATGGGGGGTCAAACTCATCGGCACCAAGCTCGACGCCATCGACCGCGCCGAGGACAGGGAACTCTTCAAGGAGACGATGCAGAAGATAGGGCAGCCCGTCGTCCCCTCCGATATCGCCTACACGGTGGAGGAGTGCGTCGCGATCGCGGAAAAGCTCGGCTATCCCGTCATCGTCCGCCCCGCCTTCACCTTGGGCGGCGCGGGGGGCGGCGTCGCCCGCACGGAGGAGGAGCTTCGCCTCATCTCCCACAACGGGCTCATGCTCTCGCCCATCACGCAGGTCCTCATCGAAAAATACATCGGCGGCTGGAAGGAGATCGAGTTCGAGGTCTTGCGGGACGGGAACGGGAACGTCATCACCGTCTGTTCGATGGAGAACGTCGATCCCGTCGGCATCCACACGGGGGACTCCATCGTCATCGCGCCCGCCGTCACCCTCTCGGACAAGGAATATCAGATGCTCCGCACCGCCTCCCTCGATATCATCAACGAACTCGGCATCGAGGGGGGATGCAACTGCCAATTCGCCCTCTATCCCGATAGTTTCGAATACGCCGTCATCGAGGTCAATCCCCGCGTGTCGCGCTCCTCGGCGCTCGCCTCCAAGGCGACGGGCTATCCCATTGCAAAGGTGGCGACCAAGATCGCCCTCGGCTACACCCTCGACGAGATCAAGAACGACGTGACGGGCAAGACCTATGCCTGTTTCGAGCCTGCGCTCGACTACGTCGTCGTCAAATTCCCCAAGTGGCCCTTCGATAAATTCTTATACGCGGGCCGTGCCCTCGGCTCCCGCATGAAGGCGACGGGGGAGGTCATGGCGATCGGCGCCTCCTTCGAGCAGGCGATCATGAAGGCGGTGCGCGGGGCGGAGATCTCGCTCGATACCCTCAACCATCCCAAGTTTGCGGGGATGAGTGCGGATCAGCTCCGCACGGAGATTGCCAAGATGACGGACGAGCGCATCTTCGCCGTGTTCGCCGCCCTCAAGGCGGGGGTCTCCGTGGAGGAGGTGTACGCCGTCACGAAGATCGACGAGTGGTTCCTCGAAAAGTTCGTGAACCTCATCGGATACGAGCGCTCCGTCACGGGCAAAAAACTCACCCGCGCGCAGTATGCGGAGGGGAAGCGGCTCGGCTTTACCGACGCTGCGCTCTCCCGCTTCTCGGGCCAGAAACTCCCCGCACACAGAAGGGCGTGCTTCAAAATGGTGGATACCTGCGCCGCCGAGTTCTCCGCGCAGACGCCCTACTTCTACTCCACTTACGACGACCTCGCCCACGACGAGAGCGCGCCCTTCGTCAAGGCAAGCAAAAAGAGGAGGGTCATCGTCATCGGCTCCGGGCCCATCCGCATCGGGCAGGGGATCGAGTTCGACTACTCCTCCGTCCACTGCGTGTGGACTCTGAAGGAACTCGGCTACGAGGTCATCATCATCAACAACAACCCCGAGACGGTCTCCACCGATTTCGACACGGCGGACAGGCTGTATTTCGAATCCCTTACCCCCGAGGACGTGCAGAATGTCATCGATGCGGAAAAACCCTACGGCGTCGTCATCACGTTCGGCGGGCAGACGGCGATAAAGCTCTGCGGGTATCTTGCGAAGAAGGGGGTGCGCATCCTCGGCACGAGTGCGGACAGCGTGGACATTGCGGAGGACAGGGAGCGCTTCGACGAGCTTTTGGAGCGCTTCGACATCGCCCGCCCGAAGGGGCTGACCGTCATGACGAAAGAGGAAGCGATCCGCGCCGCGGAGACCCTCGGCTATCCCGTCCTTCTCCGCCCCTCCTACGTCATCGGCGGGCAGAACATGACCATCGCCTTCACCGAGAACGATATCTCCCGCTACATGGACGTCATCCTCGCCCAGCATATCGAAAACCCCGTGCTGTGCGATAAATACCTCATGGGGAGCGAACTCGAGGTAGACGCCATATCGGACGGTACGGACGTCCTCATCCCCGGCATCATGCAGCACGTCGAGAGGGCGGGGGTACACTCGGGGGACTCCATTGCGGTCTATCCGCCCTATCATCTCTCGGACGCCATGTTAAAGCGCATCGTCGAGGTCTCCACGCAGCTTGCCTTGGAACTCAAGACGAAGGGGCTTATCAATATCCAATACCTCATCTACCAGAACCAACTGTACGTCATCGAGGTCAACCCGCGCGCCTCGCGCACCATCCCGTATATCTCCAAAGTGACGGGGGTGCCGATGGTGGAACTTGCGACGAAGATCATGGCGGGCGCAAAACTCCGCCGTCTCGGCTACGGCACTGGGCTTTATCCCAATTCGCCCTACGTCGCCGTCAAGGTCCCCGTGTTCTCCTTCGAGAAACTCAACGACGTCAACTCCCAGCTCGGCCCTGAAATGAAGTCGACGGGGGAGGTTCTCGGCATCGGCAAGACGATCGAGGAGGCCCTCTTCAAGGGGCTTGTCTCGGCGGGATTCAAAATGTGCCACCCGAAGAAGGAGAAGCCCGTCGGCGTGTATTTTACCGTCAACGACCAGGATAAATTCGAGCTTGTCTCCATCGCGAAGAAGTTCGCCGACCTCGGCTGTAACCTCTATGCGACGGCGGGCACCGCGAAGGTTATCTCCGATCTCGGGGTGGACGTGACCGTCGTCGAGCGGCTGAAGGCGACCAAGCAGGTCTCCCGCCTCATGGACGAGGGAAAGATCGACTATGTGATCTACACGGGCAAGACGGACGTAGACAGCATTGCCGACTATATCGAATTGCACCATCACGCCATCCTCCTCGGGATCACCGTCCTCACCTCGCTCGACACGGCGAACGCCCTGTGCGATATCATCGCGAGCAAGTTCACCGAGTACAACACCGAGCTTGTGGACATCAACAACCTGCGCAAAAAGAAGACGGAACTGCACTTCACCAAGATGCAGTCCTGCGGCAACGATTATATCTATTTTGATGACATGGGGGGCGAAATCACCTGTCCCGAGTCCCTTGCGATCAACTTCGTCAACCGCCATTACGGCATCGGGGGGGACGGGATCGTCCTCATCGAAAAATCGAAGATCGCGGATGCGAAGATGCGCATTTTCAATCAGGACGGCTCGGAGGGGATGATCGCGGGCAACGCCATCCGCTGCGTCGCGAAATACCTCTATGAGAACGGGTTCGTCCATTCGGAGACCATGTCCATCGAGACGCAGAGCGGCGTGAAAGAGGTGAGCGTATACTCCTTCGGCGGGGTGGTCACGAGCGCGAAAGCCGATCTCGGCAAGGCGGAATTTTCGGGTGAGAAGATCCCCTCGGTGTGGCGGGGGGAGAAGATCGTCGACCGCCCGATGGAGATCGAGGGGAAGATCTACCGCGTCACCCTCGTCAATCTCGGCAACCCGCACTGCGTCATCTTCTGTGACAAGGTGGACGACGTCCCCGTAAAGGAACTCGGCCCCAAGATCGAACAGAGCAAATACTTCCCGCAGCGCACGAACGTGGAGTTCATCCGCGTCGTCAATCCCTCCACCATAAAAATGCGGGTGTGGGAGCGCGGGAACGGCGAGACGTATGCCTGCGGAACGGGTGCGGCTGCCGCCGCGGTCGCCTGCGTCCTCAACGGGTACTGCAAGGCGGATACCGATATCACCGTAAAACTCAAGGGGGGAGACCTCATCGTGCATTATGCTTCGGACGGCGGCGTCACCCTCACGGGGAATGTGGAAAAAATTTACGACGGGAAGGTGGAATTCTGATGCAAAGAGATGCGTTTTACGAGGAGAGCGCCATTTCGACCCGCGCCGAAAAGGAAGCCAAGATCTACACGGTCTTTCATGTGGTGAGCATCATCTTTTTTGTGCTTGCCGCCATCCACCTCTCGTTCTCTTTCAATGCCATCGGGCTGTGGACGAGCGGTGATGAGCCTCTCACGGGCTTGGCGCTCGCCGTCAACTGCATCATCTGGTTCGGGCTTGCCGCCTCTCTCGTCGGGATCGGCCTCTCCTTCTTTTTTCTGAAACGGCGGTTCAACGTGAGTTACGACTACACGTTCGTTGAGGACGAATTGCGCATCACCAAAGTCTTCAACGGCAAGAGACGCAAGCACCTCATTACTTTGGAGGCGGACAGGATCCTTTCGATCGGCTGGGTGGAGAACGACTCCTACGACCGTGCGACGGGGGGGCTTACCAAAAAGCAGATCAAGATCCTCACCTCCAACCGCGAACCCGCCGAGGGGAAGACCTTCCTCTATATCGTGTACTCTTCTCCCGTCACGGGCAAGTCGGTGTACGTCCTCGAGGCGAGAGAGATGCTCCTCGAGTATCTCGTCCCCGCCGCGGGCAGGACAAAGCTGGAGCGCAAATGATCTATCTTGACAACGCCGCAACGACCCGCCCCAATGAGGAGGCGGTCGCCTATGCGGAACAATTTCTGCGGGAGTCCTACTTCAATCCCTCCGCACTCTACGGCGGAGGGTTTGCCGTGCATAGCGAGCTGGAAAAGGCGAGGGCGGAACTCCTCTCCCGCATAGGGGGCGGGGAGCGGGAACTCGTGTTTACCTCCTGCGGCACCGAGGCGGACGGGCAGGCGATCTTCTCCTGTGCCCGCCGCGGGAATGCGGTGACGACGGCGGGGGAGCATGCGGCGGTGTACGAGAGCTTCCGCGAACTCAAAAACCGCGGCGTCGAGCCGCGCTTCGCCCCGCTGAATCGCGACGGCAGCGTAAACACGGAGAAACTTCTGGAGCTTGTGGACGGGCAGACATCGCTTGTCTCCGTGATGCACGTCAACAACGAGACGGGCGCCGTCAACGATATCGATAAAATTGCCGAAGAAGTAAAAAAACGCACCCCGTCTGCCATTTTTCACAGCGACGGCGTGCAGGCGTTCGGTAAAATTCCCTACTGCCTTTCGGAAAATATAGACCTCTATTCGGTCAGCGCGCACAAGATCGGCGGCATCAAGGGGACGGGCGCACTCATCAAAAAGAAGCAGCTCGCCCTCCGCCCGCTCGTCTTCGGCGGGGGACAGGAGAGGGGGCTTCGCAGCGGGACGGAGAACGTCTTCGGGATCGTGGCCTTCGCCCGCGCCGCTGCTGCATGGGGAGACGCGGCGGCCCTTCTTCCGCATATCCGCCGTCTCAACTCCGTCTTCCGCGAGAACCTTTCGGGGGTGGAGATCCTCTCTCCCGAAAACGGCTCGCCCTATATTCTCACCCTCTCCGCGGCGGGAACGCGCGGAGAAGTCCTCCAGCGCATGCTTTGGGAGCGCGGGATTGTCGTAGGGACGGGGAGCGCATGCTCTTCGAAGAGCCGCCATAGCCGCGTGCTTGCGGCGTGCGGCTATCCCGAGCGCATGCTCGACGGCGTTCTCCGCGTGAGTTTTTCTCCCGACAACACGGAGGAGGAAGCGCGTATCGGCGCGGAGGCGATCACGGAAACCGTAAAAGAATTCAGAGGAAAAGTGTGATGGAAAAAGTCATCATCATCCGCTATGCGGAGATCCATTTGAAGGGGAAGAACCGCGGCTTCTTCGAGCGGACCTTCACCGTAAATCTCGAAAAAAGTCTCAAGGGACTTCGCCACGAACTGCACCGCACGAGCGGGCGGTACCTCGTGGAGAAGTTTCCCGAGGGGATGGAGGAGGAAGTCGAGCGGCGCATTTCCCGCGTGTTCGGGGTCTACTCCTATTCGGTGGGGCTTCTCACCGACAGTGAGATAGACGCCGTCTACCGTGCGGCGCTTCTCGTCGCGCCCGAGAGCGGGACCTTCAAGGTGGACACCCACCGCGGCAACAAGAAGTATCCCATGACCTCCATGGAGATAAACGCCCATATCGGCGGCAGGCTTCTCTCCGACCGCCCCGCTCTCCGCGTGGACGTCCACACCCCGCAGTCCACCGTCTATATCGATATCCGCGAGGGGGGGACGGCGCTCGTCTTCTCCTCCTTCGTGAAAGGTCCCGGCGGCATGCCCGTGGGAACGGCGGGCAAGGGGGTGCTTCTCATCTCGGGCGGCATCGATTCGCCCGTCGCGGGGCACATGATGGCAAAGCGGGGGATGGAGACGGAGCTTCTGCACTTCCA
>CANRFW010000085.1 GCA_947630035.1 uncultured Clostridia bacterium
ATAAATAAAAATAACCGCACGGCTTTCGCTGTGCGGCAATCATGTCGTATAAATTATAAAGCACAAGATTTCTCCTGTGCTTTATCTTTCTTGTATAATTTCAAAATGCTTTAAGGTCTCTTTGATTGCCTCGACCATTTGCGGCGAGGGATGCGAACGAGGTCTTTTTTGTTCTTCCACGGCGTTGGGAACGTCGTACATGGGCAAGCCCAAATCCCGCTTGACTTCGGCAATGTAAGCGGTATGAACTTTGAAGCCGTAAGTCTTTTCGATGTAGTCTTGGATCATCTTATAAGTAACTTTCTCTTTCGGCTTGCGTTCCTCGGCGCGTTTTTCCACTTCCTTCAAAGAAATTTGTCCTTCTTCCTCTCCAAACTCGACTTTTACGCCGATATGCCCGTCGGGTTTTTTGTGGGAAAGGACAACCAATGTCTCGACCCACTTCGTTTGAGGGAACATATCAAAGGGCTGGACGAGCGAAATTTGATACATGGGGTCGGATCCGCACTTCAAAAGCTCTCCTTTCTCCGTCTCCTTGAGACTCCCCGTGAGAAGCCCCGCGTCCCGTGCGAGGGTGGCGGGATTGCAGGAGATATAGATGACTTTCTTTACTCCCCTCTCCGCAATCGCGCGGAGGACCTTTCTCTCCACGCCCGCGCGGGGAGGGTCGAGGACCACGACGTCCGCATGCACCTTCTCGAGGAGGGCGGGGAGTTCCTCCTCCACCTTGCCGCAGAGGTTTTCCATCTTCCCCTCAAGCCCGTTGCGCTCCTTGAGCATTTCGGCGCATTCGTGCGCCTCGGGCACCACTTCGATGCCATAAACTTTTTCGCACTTCCTCGCGAAGAGGGCGGTGAGAAGCCCCCCTCCCGCGTAGCAGTCGACGACCGTCTCCCCTCCGTTTACGAGGGAGGCCGCCCTCTCGTAGAGCTTGCCGCGCACGTTCTCGTTGACCTGCACGAAGGTGTTCGCCCCCGTCTCGTAGGAGATGCCCGCCTCCACGCACTCGTATTTTCCCTTGCCCTTGAGAAGGGTGAACTCCTCGCCGAGGACGACGTTGGTATCCCCGTCGTTGAAGTTGAGATAGAAGCTGTATTCGGGGAGGATGCCGTCGAGGAGGTAGAGGAAGTAGTCGATCCCCTTGATCTCCCGCACGCAGACGACGAGGGTGACGATGAATTTGTTTTTAAGTTCCCGCACGACGAGATGGCGGAGCTGGCCCTCTCCCGTCTTCTCGTCGTACCCGTCAAGCCCGCACTTCTCCATAAAGGTATTGAGGGCGGCGATGACCTTCTCCGCCCATGCGGGGTGGATGGGGCAGACGGAAGTCGGCACGATGCGGTGGGAGCGCTCGGCGTAAAATCCCGCCGCGTTCTCGCCGTTTACCTTGCCGATGGGCAGCTGCAGTTTGTTGCGGTAGCCGAAGTCCTTCTCGCTCTTCTCGCAGAAGGAGACTTCCGCGGAGATCCCGCCGATCTTGCGGAGGGTGTCGCGGACGAGGTCGGTCTTGAATTTGAGCTGGGCGCGGTAGCGCATGTGCTGCAGGCGGCAGCCGCCGCACCGCCCGAACACGGGACAGCGGGGACGGACGCGCTCCTCGGCGGGGGTGACGATCTCCTCCGCCTTGCCGTAGGCGAGCTTGCCCGAAACTTTGAGAATGCGGACGGAGGCGCGCTCCCCGGGGAGGAAACGGGGGACGAAAACCGTCGTCTCGCCCGCATGCGCGATGCCCTCGCCCTGCGTGCCGAGCCCCTCGCAGACGAGCGTTACAAGATCGTTCTTCTCCATAGGATCACCTCCCGATTCGTTTGATAAGCCGATCGACCGACCTTTGGCACCACTTGATGAGCAGATCGTAGAGGGCGAATACCGCCGTGCCTCCGAGGAAGACGACGAGGTAGAGATACCGTTCGACGAAGGGGTACCATGCCGCGGACGTGATGCCGAGCATTTCCCCCAAGGTAAACCATGCAAGAAGGAGGGCGAGATCGAACCAGACCGCCTTCGGGAAGAAGGTCAAAACCCTCCATCCTCTCTTTTTCACATACTTTCTTTCGAGGGCGTTGATAAGGGGATGAAGCCCGAAGAACGCCGCAAAGGGCAAAGTTGCAAAGGGAGCCGCCCCGAATCCGAAGAGGGAGGCGAGGATCGCCGCGGCAAAGACCGCGAGGAGATCGGTAAAATAGCACTCCTTGGAGAGGGGGACCATGAGGGCAAAGACGGCGATGACGTACCCTGCCCCCAGAAATACGTCGAAATAGCACCCGATGGTGAGCGCCGCCGTTGCGACGGCGCAGGCAAGCGCGGAGAGCGCAAGCCCGAACCCGCTCCGTTTCATTACCGGCAGCCGCAGCAGAGGTTATAAAGGCAGTTCACGCAGAGGCAGGTGGAACACATGCTCGCGCAGTTGGCGCACACGCCTCCCCCCATTTGTTCATCATCCATGGCGGGATCGGCGGCCGCCTCCTTGGGCGCACCCCCCGTCTCCCCGCGGTAATCGGCGCGCGCGTTGAGTTTGACGTACGCATCGCGGTACTTTTCGTTGTTTTCGTCCATGCGGATGGCGATCTCGAGCTGCTTCTTGCTCTCGTTCATCCAATTCTTCTTATAGAATACCACCGACTGCAGATAGTGCCATTCGGCGTTGCGCTCGTTGCAATCGTCGAGGAGCTGCTGGGCGCGGTTGAGATCCCCCGCGCGGATGGCGTCCCCCACCTTGGCGAGAGCGTCGGAGATGCTCGCGGTGTCCTTCTTCGCCTCGCTGCGCTCCTCTTTGATCTCCTCGTACGCGGTCTCGAGGCGGTTCAACGCACGGGCGGCCTTGGTGCCCGCCTCGCCGTCCTGCCACTTCTCCTCGTCGTACTTTGCTTTCAGCTCCTTGTAGCGCGCTTCGAGTTCCTCGTCCGTCGCGCTCTCGGGAAGCCCCATTATTTCATAGGATTCCTTCATGGTCGCTCCTTATGGTTTCAGATTCATCTTTACGGGGGGCGCCCCCTTCATCACCCGCTCCGTCTCGAGGGGAATGCCGCGGAGGATGACGTTGTCCGTGAGGTCGCGGTTGTAGGGGAACGGGATGCCCGCAAGGTTTTCGCGCAGGGAATAGAAGAGGGTATCGAAGAGAAAGGAGATCTCCTCCCCGTTCTTCTTCAAAAGCTCCTCCCTCGTTCCCTTGCCGTAGGAGAGGAGGAAGGGATTGTACCCCCCCTTCTTGCCGTCCTTCTCGTAGTCGTCGAGGGCGTCGATGAGGTACACCCACTTGCCAAGCCCGTAGAAAAGCCCGCGGGTGCTGTCCGTCGCCTTGTCCCCGAGAAAATGATCGGAGAGCCGCTGCATCATCATCGCGGAGGGCTCCGCCGCCATATCGGGGGAAGCCGTCTTTGCCCGCTCGAGCTTGCCCTGTTCCTCCATGTAGGAGGAGACGATCTCCGTGAGGGCGGGGTATTTCTTCTTTGCACGTTTGAGGCCCTTCTTGAACCACAGCCGCTTGCCCCTCCCCTTGCCGCCGTCGGCGACGTCGTCGGAGAGCTTATAGTAGGCAAGCACGGTGTTGAGGGCGCCAAGCTCCTCGGTGAGAGGATCTACCTTGGCAATGGGCCTCTTCTTTACGGTATGCTCGAAGCAATTCTGCATCTCGATCTCGACGTCCACCCCCGCAATGTTGTGGAGGAGGGCGGAGAGAAAGGCGACGTCGTAGGTAAGCCCCACCCGCGCCGCCTGCCCGCAAGACTTTGCAATGCCCTTGCACAGTCCGCAGTAGAGCGCCTTATAGAGCATGAGGTCTTTCACATAGAGGTGGGGAAGATCGTAGCGGAGATAGCCGAACATTCACTCCCCCCTGTAAAAGCCCATCTTGCGGTATACCTTGGAAAGGGTCCTGCGGGCGGCACGGAACGCCTTTTCCGCACCCTCCGCGAGAACGCCCGCAAGGTAGGTTTTTTCCTTCAAGAGCCTCTCCCGCTCCGCCTGAACGGGGGCAAGCGCATCCGACACGGTCTCCCCCACCGCCGTCTTGAGGTCCCCGTACCCCTTGCCCGCAAACTCGCCCGCCGCCTCTTCGGGACTGCATCCCTTGAACGCGGCATAGATCGCGAGAAGATTGGAGACGCCCGGCTTTTCCGCGGGGGCATAGCGCACCTCGCCGTCGCTGTCCGTCACGGCGCGGCGGAACTTGCGGAGGACGGTATCGCGGTCGTCCGTGAGGAGGACGGAGGCATTGGGATTTTCGTCCGACTTGGACATCTTCTTCGTCGGCTCCTGCAGAGAACAGATCTTCGCCCCCTCCTTTTTGATGAGGGGTTCGGGGATGCGGAAGGTCTCCCCGTAGCGGTTGTTGAAGCGCGCGGCGATATCCCGCGCGATCTCGACATGCTGCTTCTGGTCCGCCCCCACGGGGACGTAATCCGTTTGATAGAGGAGGATATCCGCCGCCATGAGGACGGGGTAATCGAGGAGGCCCATATTGATATTGTCCTCATGCTTTGCGGATTTATCCTTGAACTGCGTCATGCGGGACATTTCCCCCACATAGGCGACGCTGTTGAGGAGCCAGCAAAGCTCGGCATGGGCGGAAACCTGCGACTGCACATAGAGGGCGCAGCGGGAGGGATCAATCCCGCAGGCGAGATAGAGGGCGGCAAGCTCCGCCGTGCGGCGGCGAAGCTCCGCAGGCTCGTGGCGGACGGTGACGGCATGGAGATCGGCGATCGCGAAGAAGCAATCGTAATCCTCCTGCATGGAGAGCCAGTTGCGGATGGCGCCGACGTAGTTTCCGATGGTGAGATTTCCGCTCGGCTGCACCGCCGAGTAGACGACTTTCTTATCCATATCGGAAGTATTATACCATATCCGCGCGCAAATTGCAAGGGGCGCACGCGTGACTTTCGTGAAATTTCCGTCATATACGCGCAAACCTGCCCGAAAAAACAGGGGAAAACCGTTGAAACTATTGCAAAAAAGTGTTATAATAAAGCCCACCACACAAATTCCATATTTTTTTGCCCAGACTCACAATCAGGCATTGTGCGTCTTTCTTCTCATATCTGGGCGGAGTCGGAATTTGTGTGGTGACAAGTCCGAAGAGACCACTTTGCAGGTGCGTCTTCTCGGGCGCACCTTAATTTTTTTACAGGAGGTATCTACTATGTGCAAGAGAGTATTCACCACTGCTCTCACCCTCCTCCTCGCCGTCTGCATGCTCGCGGGCTGCGGCGGAGGCAAGAACCCCGGCACCACCCCCGGAGGCGGAGGCGGAACGACCCCGGGCGGCGGGGGCGATACGGAAACCGTATCAACCGACTATCTCGCCCACGGCGAGGGCAAAGACTTCCCCGCGGGCGACCATGTGTGGGGAGAGGACAACAAGTGTACGGTGTGCGGCTACGCGCTCCCCGTGACGGACGGGCTGGTGTACACCGAAGTCGAGGGCGGCCTCAAAGCCGGCTACGATTGGGGAAATGCCAAGCTGACCGCGGCAGAGACCGTCGTCATTCCCGCCTATCACGAGGGAAAGAAAGTCGTCGAAGTGCAGGGGTATTACGACGGCGAGACAGCTTCCGAGACCCGCTTTGCGGGGGCAACGTTCAAGACGGTCGCCGTGCCCAACACCGTAACGAACGTCCCGACCTACACCTTCTTCGGCAACGAGGGGCTTGAAAATGCCTACATAGGCGGCGGGGCGCTCGGGGACGAAGTGTTCGCTTGCTCCACCGTGAAGAAAGCGATCATCAAGGCGGAGTCTATCGGCGATATGACGTTTACCTATACGACGGACGGCCGCACCATGACCCCCTGCCCCATCGAGGAGGCGGAGATCGACTGCACGGGCGCGATCGGCAGCTATACGTTCTATACCTGCTCCAGCCTCGTGAAGGCGAAGATCGCGGGCGCGACCATCGGCGACTACACGTTCTACCGGTGCGGCGCCCTCGAGGAGGCGGAAATTTCGCGCGGCGCATTCGGCGGGGAGGATAAGGGAGCGCGGACCTTCCAGGAGTGCGAAAAACTCAAAACGGTGACCCTTCCCGAAGATCTTACCGCCATTCCCGCAAAAATGTTTTCGTTCTGCACCCATCTGCGTGAGTGCGACATTCCCGAGACGGTGACAGAGATCGGCGAAGAGGCATTCAACGAGTGCCGCCACCTCATCCGCATCACCCTCCCCGCGGGTCTGCAGACGGTGGGAAAGAAGGCCTTCAAACTGTGCGGGCGGCTCGCCGAGATCTGCAACCTCTCCGAACTCGAGTTTGAACCGCACACCGAGAACTCCGGGGGCGAAGTT
>CANRFW010000086.1 GCA_947630035.1 uncultured Clostridia bacterium
TGTTTCCACTCATTTCCCAAAAAGTCCGACTTTTCGTCCTTTCGCAAAATTTCGTATTAACCATTAGTTCGCACAACACTTCCGATACCTCCCGGTACCTTCCGTACCTTCCGCATCTTCCGCGCCATGCGCTCTCGAATTATTGCCTTTCGTACTTTACTTTTCTTCGCTATGCAGTTGTCAATCTCCATTCCCCTTCCAACAGGAAGGCGCGCTTTTTCCGCAGAAAAAGCAACTGTCTTTTGCGACAGCCTACATATCATAACACTTGCGGTTTGTTTCGTCAAGCGATTTTGAAAGCTATTTTTGACTTTTTTTCAGGAAAATCACGGAAACTTTCGCGCGGGGGACGCCGCCGCTTGCTTCGTGCGCCGCGCGTGTGATATAATGTGACAGAATCGGAGGAAATCGGGACGGCGCACCCGTAACCGTAAAAAGGAGAACGGCCATGGAACACAGAGGGACAACGGTCTTGCGGACGGAGAGGCTCCTCCTCCGCCCGTGGAGAGCGGACGACGCGGAGGAGGCCTTCGCGCATTGGATGAACGACCCCGACGTCACGAAGTATCTGACGTGGACCCCGCACGGGGACGTTGCGTTCACGCACGCCCTTCTCAAAATTTGGGAGCGGGAGAGCAAGGCGCCCTCGACCTACCACTGGGCGATCGTCTTGCGGGACGGGGACGTTCTCATCGGGGACATTTCCGTTGTGCGTGCGGACGAATATCAGGAGCGCGGGGAGATCGGCTACTGCATGGGCAAGGCGTGGTGGGGACGGGGGCTTATGACCGAGGCACTCTCCGAAGTGCTGCGCTACTGCTTTGAAGAAGCGGGGTTTTACCGGATCGACGGCGCGCATGCCGCGGAGAATATCGGCTCCTCCCGCGTGATGGAAAAGTGCGGGCTTGTGCGCGAGGGGGTACGGAGGGCGTTCTTCCGTCTCCCCTCCACGGGCGAACGGGTGGACATTGTGGAGCGCGGCATTCTGCGGGAGGACTATTTCCGCAATAGAGGGCTGTGAGTTTTTACGGGACGGGAACAGGCGCTTTTCTGCCGCCCCACCCCCCTACCCCCCTCCCACGGAGGGCCCCCCTCCCACGGAGGGGGCTTTCGCTCGGCGGGCGCCCGACGACAAGGCCTACCCCTTTCCAAGGGGGAGGCTCTCCCGCTCGCGGGAGTGGTGGGGGTTGACGATTATCAAGCGCCATCCCCATCCGTCACGGCTGTGCCGTGCCACCTTCCCCTTCCCGAGGAAGGGTAAGGCTTTCTGTGCGGCGTCCGAGGAAGGGTAAGGCTCTATACTGCACCCCTATCCCTTCCTGCAAAAAGCGTGAAAAAAGCGGCGGAACGCCGCTTTTTTCAATGGCAGCCCGAACATTCGCTGCACTTGCCCGAGCAGGTCTTGGGAGGCTTGCCCGTGGAGGAGTACATGCACCCCGCCCAGCGCCGCTCCGCCTCTCCGCCGCATGCGGGGCACAAAACGGCGTCCCCGTGGCTCTTCACGAGTTCCTCGAATTCCTTGCCGCACGATTTGCAGCGGTATTGCAACAGGGGCATCTTTCCCACCTCCGCGTCCTTTTCCTCTATTATACCGCGTCTTTCCGCGCGGTGCAACTCTTTTTCGCCGAAAATCAGATGACGCACCTCCCCTCCAAAAAGGAATCGAACAGTCCCTCCACGTTCGCACCCGCGCGGCGAAAGCAGGCGATGAGGTCCTCGGGCGTGGCGATCCTCCCCGCATACTCCGCATAATAGCCGCGGATGGCGCGGAAGAAGCGCTCCTCCCCCGCGACGAGGAGGATCTTATCGAACAGGATGACCCCCTCGTCGTACGCCACGCTGCGGTACTCGTACGGTCCCGAGAACGCCGTGAGGGGACGGCGCATCCGCCGCTCCGAACCCGCGGAGAGGGTGTAGTAGGCACGGTAGGCTTCGGCACACTCCTCCACCGCGGCGCGGTAGTCCCCGCCGTGCGCGTCGAGAAAACAGGCCGCCGAGAACTCGGCAAGCCCCGCGTCCTGCCATGCCTCGTTGAACTGGTCGCTCCCCACCGCCGCGTACCACCACTGGTGGGCGGTCTCGTGGGCGACGGCCGCCGCCCGGTCCTCCGTGCGGAGGGAGCGGGAGATCATGGCAAGGGCGGTGAACTCCGCCCCGCCGTAGGGAAGATCGGTCTCGGCGACGCAGTACTTTTTCCGCCCGTATCCGCCGAATTTCCCGCCGTACCACGCGAGGCACTCCGCGGCAACGGAGAGCGTTTTTTCGGGGGAGGGGTCGTCAAAATAGCAATATTCGACGGTGACGTCCCCCGCCTTCGCCTCCTTTTTTTGCATCCCCTCGCCGAGGACGGCGGCAATGTCCCGCGCATTTTCGAGGGTGACGCGGAAGGTCCTCTTTCCTTCAAAGACGCTCTCCTCCGTCTCCCCGCCGAACGCCCCGCCGTACCCCTCGGGAAGGGTGAGGGTGAGGGTGTAGTCGGCGCAATCGGCCACATAGGGATCGCCGTTCTCCGCAAAGGAACAGAGGAGGAACGCCCCGTCTTTGCGGGGGCACAGCACGGGGTAGAAGCCCGCGAGGTTGACCGCCCTCTCCCCCGCGCCGAAGCGGTAATCTATTTCGGCAAGCACCGTCTCGAAACGGAAGAGGATCTCCGCCGTCTCCCCGGGAAAGAGTTCCCCGTTTAAGGTGACGGTGAGGATGCTCCCCTCCCCGTTGAGTGAAAAGCCCGCCGCCCCCTCCGCGGCAAGGACGGAGATCCCCCCGTAATTTTTCCCCTTGTAGTACGCCGAGGGTTCGTAGGGCGGAGGGACGGGGGTATTTCCCTCCCGCAGGATATTCGCGGGCAGGAGGAAGGGGAGGGCGGAGAGGGCGTCGTCCCCCTCATAGCGGTAGGCGACGCGGCACTCCCCCGCCACGGTGCGGGTTTCGGGGACGTACTCCGCCGTTATCGCATAGGAAACGCGCGGGCGCGCATCCGTACGCGCGCAAGAGGAAAGCGGCAGGAGCGCCGCAAAGAGAAAAATAGGGAGAAAGAGGGCAAATCTGCGCATAAAAAAACCTCCCGGCGGGGGTTGTCCCTTTGCCGACAGGTTATTTTATGTTTCCCTTTTCCGCGATATGCGGTTACGCGTTTACGGACTTTTCCTCGGTAGGAGCGGGTTCGCTCTTTGCAGGCTTTTCGGCGGGTTCGGGGTCCTCGCTCTTGGCGGGGACGGCCGTCACCTTCTGCACGGGGGCAAAAGAGGCGCCGACGGGCTCGCCGTTTTCGTTGAGCCTGCCCGTCATGAGGTCGGAGAGGAGCCTCTTCACCTCCTTCACGGAGCCGCGGTAGCAGTTGCCCGTGAGGTCGACGGCGTACAGGCGGAGATGCCCGAGCGTCTTCTTGCCGTTCTTGTCCTCGGTGAGAACTTGCAGAAGCTCCGCCGCATTGAGACGGAGGCGGAGAGCGCCGCGCTGTTCGATGACGATGCGCGCATCGTCCCCGAGCTTTTCCTTCTGCTTATAGAGCGACGTGAGGTTGAAACTCACCTTGCCGTTGCGGATGCCGATCTCGGAGATGCCGACGTCGTTGAGGGAGCGGTTCCCCACGGTGAGGTCCGCATAGCAGACATGGGACTCCAGGTCGGAGCCGTACAGCCCCAAAAAGGAGAGCCGCTGCACCGCAATGCGGCTGCGGAGATTGAGTACGATGCCGATCGTGAGAGCGAGAAGAAGCACGATCACGATGGCGGAGATGAGTACGATGAGACCTACCCCTTCGTTGAGCCATTCCATAAATATATCCTCCGTTAAGTGCTCTTATTATACGCCTGCGGGTGAAGAAAATCAACCCCTTTTGCAAAATTTCGGGGATTTTTTCCGCACGGGGTACGGGAGGCATGCGGGCGGGGCGTGTACGAATATCGCTTTTTCTAACAGAATTACGCAATTATTTTTCATTCCCCCCTTGATTTTTTCCCGATTTGCGGTATAATGGATTAAAAAGCGCTCCGCAAAACAGAGCGGAGCCGTAAAAAAGGGGTTTTCATTTATGAGCATTTCCGCAAAGAACATTCGCAACATCGCCGTCGTCGGCCACAGCGGCGAGGGGAAGACCACCCTCTGCGAGGCGATGCTGTTCAACGCCGGCGCCATCGAGCGCATGGGCAAGATCGAAAACGGCACCACCGTCTCCGACTTCGACGAACAGGAGATCGCCCGCAAGATCTCCATCTCCCTCTCCATCGCCTATGCGACGTGGAAGGACGTGAAATTCAACCTCATCGACGTGCCCGGGTTCTACGATTTCGAAGCCGAGTTCAATTCCGCCATGCGTGCCTGCGGGGCGGCGCTCGTCGTCGCGGGGGCGAACGGGTCGGTCACGGTCGGCGCGGAGAAGGCGATCGACTACTGCCTCAAAAACAAGAAGCCCATGATCGTGTTCGTCAACGGCATGGACAAGGAAAATGCGGACTACCACGGCACCGTGAAGGCGCTGCAGGAAAAATACAAGGGCAAGATCGCCCCCATCCAGATCCCCGTTATGGAGGGGGAGAAGATGACGGGGTACATAAACGTCATTACGGGAACCGCCTACCGGTTCTCCGATAAGGGCGTTGCGGAGATCCCCGTGCCCTCCGCCTATGCGGACGAGCTTGCCGAGATGCAGTCCGTTCTGCAGGAATCGGCGGCGGAGAACGACGAGGCCCTTCTCGATAAATATTTCGAGGAAGGCGCCCTCTCCCCCGAAGACACGGTAGCGGGCCTCCGCAAGGGCATCCAGAGCATCAGCGTGGTGCCCGTGCTTGCGGGCAGCGCCCTCCTCAACAAGGGCGTGATCAACCTCATGAACGAGATCGTGAACTATGTCCCCGAAGCGGCGGAACGGGCGGGCATCCCCGCGACCGATCTCAAGACGGAAAGCCCCGTTCTCGTGGAGTGTTCCGCCGAAGCTCCCCTCGCGGCACAGGTCTTCAAGACGGCGGTGGACCCCTTCGTCGGCAAGATGAACTATATCCGCGTGTGCCGCGGCGTCCTCAAGACGGGCACCGATGCCTACAACCCCAACACGGAGACGACCGAGCGCATCAACTCGCTGTACCTTGCGCGCGGGAAGAAGCTCGAGCCCGTTTCCGAGCTTTCCGCGGGGGATATCGGCGTCGTCGCAAAACTCACGAATACGGGCACGGGCGACACCCTTTGCGACCCTGCCGCTCCCGTAAAATTCGATGCCATCCCCTTCCCCGAACCCGTTCTCTCCCTCGCGGTCTCCGTTGCCGTGCGCGGCACCGAGGATAAGGTGTTCGGCGGCCTCAACCGCCTCGCCGAGGAAGACAAGGGCTTCTGCGTGAGAAAGAATACGGAGACGGGCGAGACCCTCGTCTGCGGACAGGGCGAGATCCAGCTCGAGATCATCAAGAGGAAACTGAAGGCCAAGTTCGGTGCAGACGCCGAGTTCTCCACCCCCACCGTCGCCTACCGCGAGTCCATTCTCTCCAAGTCGGAGGCGGAAGGCAAGCACAAGAAACAATCGGGCGGGGCGGGACAGTTCGGCGTCGTCAATATCCGCTTCGAGCCGGGCGCGGCGGACGGCGTATTCGAATTTGTGGACGCGACGGTCGGCGGCTCGGTGCCCAAGAACTTCATCCCCGCCGTCGAAAAGGGACTGCGTGAGGCCATCCAGAAGGGCGTGCTTGCGGGCTACCCCATGGTGAATTTGAAGGCGACCCTCTTCGACGGGAAATCCCACCCCGTCGACAGTAAGGAGATCGCGTTCGTCTCGGCGGCGCGGCTCGCGTATGAAGACGGCATTCCGCGCGCGAAGCCCATCCTCCTCGAGCCCATTTGCTCGATGGAAATTACGGTGCCCGAACAGTACGTCGGCGATATCATGGGCGACCTCAACAAGCGCCGCGGGCGCATCATCGGCATGAACACGACGGACGGCTTGCAGGTGATCACGGCGGAAGCGCCCGAGGGCGAGATCCTCACCTATGCGACCTCCCTCCGCTCCATGACGCAGGGCCGCGGCAGGTTTACGCAGACCTTTGCCCGCTACGAGCAGGCGCCCGAGACCGTGCTGCAGGGACTGAAGTAACCGATTTTTCCGACCCCATATATCAAAAACCCCGCTCCCGCGGGGTTTTTCTTATGGGGTGAATACGGCGACGACCCTTGCCTTCCCCTTGAGGGGAAGGTGTCTGCCGTTTTCGGCAGACGGATGAGGTGGTGAAACG
>CANRFW010000087.1 GCA_947630035.1 uncultured Clostridia bacterium
CGGAGAGGACGACGCGGAAACCGCACCGCTCGAAGAACGCCGTCCAGAGGGGGAGATGCTCGTACATGAGAAGCTGCAGGGGAAGCCCCACCGTCCCCCGCCTTCCCTCCCGCTCGGAGTCGGGGAGGGCGAGCAGTTTTTCGTATTTATAGGCATAGAGATCGGGGACATCTTTCCGCGGTTTCAGCCCCGCTCCCCTCTCGCACTTGTTGCCCGAGATATACTTGCGCCCGTCCGAGAAGGTGAGGATATTGACGCTGCACTTCGAGGTGCATCCGCCGCAGGTGACCGAACGGGAGGAGTAGCGGAACACCGAAAGCTCCGCCTCCGTGATGAGATCGCTCGTGAGTTTTTCGGCGTTCTCCATGGCGTAGAGCGCCGCGCCGAAGGCACCCATGAGCCCCGCGATGGCGGGACGGACAACCTCCCGCCCCGTCTCCTTCTCGAAGGAACGAAGGACGGCGTCGTTGAGGAAAGCCCCCCCCTGTACGACGATATGCTTGCCGAGTTCCTCGGGCGTACGGGCGCGGATGACCTTGTAGATGGCGTTCTTCACGATGGAGGAAGAAAGCCCCGCGGAGATATCCTCCACGCTCGCCCCCTCCTTCTGCGCCTGTTTTACGGAGCTGTTCATGAACACCGTGCAGCGCGAGCCGAGTTCCACGGGGTGCTTGGCGAACAGCCCGAGGCGGGAGAACTCCTCGATCTCCATCCCCATCGCCTTGGCAAAGGTCTGGATGAAGGAGCCGCAGCCCGAAGAACACGCCTCGTTCAGCATGATGGAATCGATCGCCCCGTTCTTCACTTTGAAACACTTGATATCCTGCCCGCCGATGTCGATGATGAAATCCACCTCGGGGTTGAAGTAGAGGGCGGCCTTGAAGTGCGCCATCGTCTCGACGACGCCGAAATCGATCTTGAGGGCGGCTTTCAGCATCTCCTCGCCGTACCCCGTCACGCAGGCGGCGCGGATATTGATGCGGTCCCCGATGAGGGAGTAAAGCTCGCGGAGACGGTTTGCGACGATCTCGAGAGGCTGGCCGTTGTTGGTCTGATAGTGGGAATAGAGAATCTTGCAGTCGGGGGTGATGAGAATGAGTTTGGTCGTCGTGGACCCGGAGTCCACCCCGAGGTAGGCGTCCCCCTCATAGCGGTATATGTTTTCGAATTGCAGATCGCTGCGGAGATGGCGGGCGACGAACTCGTCGTACTCCTGCCGCGAGGAAAAGAGAGGCTCCCCCGTCGCGATCTCTCCCCCGCCCGTTGCGGCGATCTTCGCGATCAATTCGTCGAGGGAAAGCTCGCGGGAAGTCCCCGCCGCAAGCGCCGCCCCCACGGACATGAAACAGGGGGCGTTTTCGGGGAAGACGGCGTGGGCGTCGTCCAGCCCAAGCGTCTCGCAGAATGCCCTCCGAAGCCCTTTGAGGAAGTGGAGCGGCCCGCCGAGGAAGAGGACCGTCCCCTTGATGCGCCGCCCCTGCGCGAGGCCCGCAACGGTCTGGTCGACGACGGCACGGAAAATAGAGGCGGCGATATCCGCCTTCTTCGCTCCCTGGTTGAGGAGGGGCTGGATATCGGACTTGGCGAACACGCCGCACCGCGAGGCGATGGGATACACCTTCTCCGCCTGAAGGGAGAGAGCGTCCATCTCGTCCACGGAGAGGTCGAGAAGGGTCGCCATCTGGTCGATGAACGCACCCGTCCCCCCCGCGCAACTGCCGTTCATGCGCTGCTCGGTCCCGCCCGTGAGGAAGACGATCTTCGCATCCTCCCCGCCGAGTTCGACGGCAACGTCCGCCTGCGGATAGTATTTCTTGACGGCGCCGTACGCCGCCTGTACCTCCTGCACAAAGGGAAGTTTCCCGCGCTCGGCAAGCCCCAAACCCGCAGAGCCGGTCACACAGACACGGAAGGCATGCGAAAGAGGGCGAACCTTTTCAAGTTCGTCCAGAAGGCACTCCTTTACGCGAGAGTAGTGGCGGACGTAGGAGGAGTAGAGGATCTCCCCCTCCTCGCCGAGTACGCATACTTTTACCGTGGTGGACCCGACGTCGATCCCGAGACGCTTTGTCATACGCTGTGGCTTTCCCTTTTCTCTATTATAACACACATGCGGGAAAAGCGCAAGCGGCGTTCAATATCCTTTTGCATGAAAAAATCTCCCGGCGTTTGTGTGAAGAACCCGCCGTTTGCGCGGAGTTTCCCTTTGTGTGAAGCCCCATTTACATGAGGCCCCCTTTGCATGAAGTCTCCCTTTGCATTAGCCCGCTTGTGTGCCCCCGCTATTTACATGAAGTCTCCCGCCGTTTGCGCACACCCCCCGCACACATGAAAAATCCCCCGCCGCGCGGAGCGATCGGGGGGCGGACGGAGAATTTTCAATCCTCTCCGTGTTTGCGTCTTGCGTACTTTTTGCGGGTGGACTCTCCGCCGCGGAGATGCCGCTCGCGCAGGTTCACCCCGAGGACTTTCTGCACCTCGGCGTACAGCGCGGGGTCGATGCCCGCAAGCCGCTCGGTCACGTCCTTGTGTACAGTCGACTTGCTCGCGCCGAGCTTTTCGGCACAGGTGCGCACGGTGCAGCCCGTCGCGACGATATACTCCCCGTTCTTCTTCGCCCGCTCTTCAATGTATTGCCACATTCCATCCTCCCTTTTTCGACAAAGATCATTTATCTTTATGTCGAATACGGGCGGATTAGTACCTTTCCGCCGAACGCGGTTCCTGCACAAATTCCCCCGACCTGCGCAAGGTCGGGGGAAGATTGCTTACTGTCTTTCGCTTGCCGCTCGCTTCTCTGTCAATTATACAAGTAACTTTCCTCGCACAAAAGATTTTGCGCTGTAAATAAGGGGCGTACCCTCACCCCTACCCCTCCCCCTTACGCAGGGGGAGGGCATGTGGTGTGGCTGCGCGCCCCCTTACGCAGGGGGAGGGCATGAGCAGAAAGCGTGAGGGGAAGGCATGATAAGAGCGAATAGCGGGAGGACGTAGGCGCAAAAGATTTTGTGCGAAACTTTTGTGCCAAAAAAGAGGCACGGCGGGAGCCGTGCCTCTTTTCGTTTTTTGTTTTTACAGGATCTTGGAGACGACGCCGGAACCGACCGTTCTGCCGCCTTCGCGGATAGCGAAGCGGAGACCTTCCTCGATCGCGACGGGCTTGATGATCTCAACCTTCAGGGTGACGTGGTCGCCGGGCATGACCATCTCAACGCCTTCGGGCAGCTCGATGGAGCCGGTGACGTCCGTCGTTCTGATGAAGAACTGGGGACGGTAGTGGTTGAAGAATGCGGTGTGGCGGCCGCCCTCTTCCTTGGTGAGGACGTACACCTGCGCCTCGAACTTCGTTGCGGTGGGAACGGTGCCGGGCTTCGCGATGACCTGCCCTTTCTCGATCCCCGTACGCTCGATACCGCGGAGAAGCGCGCCGACGTTATCGCCCGCCATCGCCTCGTCGAGGGACTTGTGGAACATTTCAAGCCCGGTGATGACGGTGGGCTTGGGTTTCGCGATGAGACCGACGATCTCGGCAGGGTCGCCGACGTGGGCTACGCCGCGCTCGACACGGCCCGTAGCGACGGTGCCGCGGCCGGAGATCGTGAACACGTCCTCGACGGGAAGAAGGAAGGGCTTCTTGTCGTCGCGTTCGGGCGTGGGAATGTACTCATCGATGGTATCCATAAGCTCGAGGATGCACTGGCATTCGGGAGCCGCGAGGATCTCCGCATCGGAGCAGCCGCTCGTCGCCTTTTCAAGCGCCTTGAGGGCGGAACCCTTGATGATCGGGATATCGTCGCCGGGGAAGTCGTAGGAGGAGAGCAGCTCTCTCACTTCCATCTCGACGAGTTCGAGGAGTTCGGGATCGTCGAGCTGGTCGACCTTGTTCAGGATGTGTTCACGGGTCTGGGGCATGGGGCCGTCCGTCGCCGCGACGACGAGGATCGCGCCGTCCATCTGGGCAGCGCCCGTGATCATGTTCTTGACGTAGTCCGCGTGTCCGGGGCAGTCGACGTGAGCGTAGTGACGCTTGTCCGTCTCATACTCGACGTGCGCGGTGTTGATCGTGATGCCGCGGGCCTTTTCCTCGGGCGCCTTGTCGATCTCGTCGTAGCGCATCTTCTGCGCCTGACCCTTGCAAGCCATAACCATGGTGATAGCTGCGGTCAAAGTGGTCTTGCCGTGGTCAACGTGGCCGATGGTGCCGATGTTGACGTGCGGCTTGCTTCTGTCGAATTTTGCCTTTGCCATTTTGAGATTTCCTCCAAAAATTTTTATTTTTTGATAAGCCTTTCCACCCTTGCGGGACGGAAAACGCAGCTATCTATCAACCTTTGATATTCAGCTGACCTTGCCAACCGTACCTATTATAACCGATTACGGCAGAATTTGCAATCCTTTCGCAAAAGATTTTTACGAAATTTTTCGGTTTTTCCCCTCTCGCGGGCAAGTTATGCGTTCTTCTTCGCGTGATTCGTCACGATTTTCTCCGAAATGCTTCTCGGCACTTCGTAGTAGTGATCGAACTGCATCGTGAACTGCCCTCTGCCCTGCGTGCGGGAACGGAGTTCCGTCGCATACCCGAACATTTCGGAGAGCGGGATCTCGGCGTCGATGATCTTCGCGCCGTTCCTGTCGTCCGTGTTCGTGATGGTGCCGCGGCGGGAGGAGACGTTGCCCATGAGGTCGCCGAAGTAATCCTCGGGGGTGATGATCTGCACCTTCATGATCGGCTCGAGGAGGACGACGCCCGCCTTCTCCATGCCGTTCTTGAACGCCATGGATCCCGCGATCTTGAATGCCATTTCGGAGGAGTCGACCTCGTGGTAGCTTCCGTCGTACACCTGTGCCTTGAAGTCCACCATCTCGTACCCCGCGAGGTACCCGTTCTTCGCCGCTTCCTGAATGCCCTTGTCGATGGCGGGGATATACTCCTTGGGAATGGAGCCGCCGACGGTGACGTCTTCGAACTCGTAGCCCTTGCCGGGTTCAAGCGGGATGAAGCGCACCTTGCAGTCGCCGTACTGGCCCTTGCCGCCCGACTGCCGCTTATAGGTCCCCTGCACGTCCACTTCCTTGCGGAAGGTCTCGCGGTAAGCGACCTGCGGCGCGCCGACGTTCGCCTCCACATGGAACTCGCGGAGAAGCCTGTCGACGATGATATCGAGGTGCAATTCGCCCATGCCGGCGATGATGGTCTGCCCCGTCTCGGGGTCGGTATACGTCTTGAAAGTGGGATCCTCTTCCGCAAGTTTTACGAGGGCGAGGGTCATCTTTTCCTGGCCCGCCTTGGTCTTCGGCTCCAAAGAGAGCTGGATGACGGGTTCGGGGAACTCCATCTTTTCGAGGACGATGGGGTGCTTCTCGTCGCAGAGGGTGTCCCCCGTCGTCGTGTTCTTGAGGCCCACGATCGCGCAGATGTCCCCCGAATAGATGCGGTCGATATCCTTGCGCTCGTTGGCGTGCATCTGCACGAGACGCCCTACGCGCTCCTTCTTTTCCTTGGTGGAATTGTACACATAGGAACCCGCCTCGAGAACGCCCGAATAGCAGCGGAAATAGGCAAGAGAGCCGACGAACGGATCGGTCGCAATCTTGAACGCGAGGCCCGCGAAAGGCTCCTCGTCCGAGGTCTTTCTCTCCTCCTCTTCCCCCGTGTCGGGATTGGTGCCGCGGACGTGGTCGACGTCGATGGGGCTGGGCAAAAAGCGGATGACCGCATCGAGAAGGAACTGTACCCCCTTGTTGCGGTAGGAAGAGCCGCAGAGCATGGGCACCGCCTCCAATTTGAGGCAGCGGGCGCGGAGACCCTCGCAGATCTCATCCGCCGTGAGGTCCCCTTCTTCGAGGAACTTCTCCATGAGTTCGTCGTTCGCGAGCGCCGCCTCTTCGGCGAGCTTCGCGCGGTACTCCTCCGCGAGAGACTGCATGTCCGCGGGGATGGGCTCCTTGCGGAAATCCTTGCCGAGGTCGTCGTAATAGACCTCCGCCTCCATGTTGATGAGGTCGATGATGCCGCGGAAACCCGCCTCCTTCCCGATGGGAAGTTCCACGGGTACGGGGTTGGCGCCGAGACGCTCGCGGATCATCTTCTCCACGCGGAAGAAGTCCGCGCCGTTGATGTCCATCTTGTTGACGTAGGCGATGCGGGGCACCTTGTAGGTGTC
>CANRFW010000088.1 GCA_947630035.1 uncultured Clostridia bacterium
GCGTAGGCGACGATGCTCCCCACGCCCGAGCCGCGCCCCGGTCCCACGGGGATATCGTGGTTGCGCGACCAGTTGATATAGTCCCAAACGATGAGGAAGTAGTCGGCAAACCCCATTTTTATGATGATCTCAAGCTCGTATTCCGCCCGTTTTCTGATCTCCTCCGTGACGACGGGGTACCGCTGCGGGAGTCTCTCCCATGTGAGGCGGGTGAGGAATTCGGGGGACGGGGTGCCGTCGTCCGCCGTGTAGAGCGGGATGAGCGATTTATCGTAGACGGGCGTGCCGTTGTCTTTTAAGTTGAAGGGGGTATCGGTGTCCGAGACCTTGTTTGCGATGACGCGGGTGTTGGCGATCGCCTCGGGCAGTTGGGGAAAGAGAGAAGCCATCTCGTCCCCCGATTTGAAGTACAGCTCGTGGGAGTTCATCTTCATGCGGGAAGGATCGTCGAGCGTCTTCTTCATCTGGATGCACATGAGGACGTCCTGCATCTCCCAATCCTCCTTGCGGAGGTAGTGTACGTCGTTGGTGGCGACGAGTTGGATCCCCGTCTCGCGGGCAAGGCGCACCATGTGGGGAAGGATCTGCTTTTGCTCGGGCAGGCCGTGGTCCTGTATCTCGAGGTAGAAATCCTCGCCGAACAGCCCCTTCATGTAGAGGGCGAACTCCTTGGCCTTTTGGTATTCCCCCGAAAGGAGAAGGCGCGGGATGCGCCCCGCAAGGCAGGCGGAGAGACAAATGACCCCCTCGGTGTGTTCCTTTAATACGGTGTAGTCGATGCGGGGACGGTAGTAGTACCCGTCGACAAAGGCGAGGGAGTCGAGCTGGACGAGGTTTATGTAACCCTTCTTGTTCTTTGCAAGGAGGATGAGGTGATCGGCGTGCTGGTCGATATGTTCGCGGTAGTCGTCCACCACATAAAATTCACACCCGATAATGTACTTTATGTGATTTTTCTTGCACTGCTCGGCAAAGTGGAGGGTGGCATACATGTTGCCGTGGTCGGTGATCGCCACGGTGTCCACCCCGTTTTTCGCGCAGTAGTCGACAAGCTCGTCGACCTTGCAGGCGCCGTCGAGCAGGCTGTATTCGGTGTGAAGATGCAGATGAACGAAATCGGTCATGGCTTTCTCCCGTAAAATCGGTTATCTCTCCGCGCACAGGGAAAGGAGTTTGCGCATGCGGTGGTTGAGGCAGCTCTTGGTGATATTGAGCAGCGACGCGAGTTCGGAGAGGGACAGGGCGGGGTGGGCGATCCGCGCCTCCGCCGTCTCCCTTAAGGGGGCGGGAAGTGCGGAAAACGCTCCCCTCTCCTTCAGTTCCGCGATGGCGACAACCTGCGCCGCACTCGCGATCGCCGCGCGGTCGGCATTGCCCGCCGTGCAGTTCTCCACGCGGTTGCGGTTGTTGTTTTCCTCCCTCTCTCCCGCAACCGATTCGAGCCTTTGGAGGGGGGCGTCCGCTCCAGCCACGGCGAGGAAATCCGCGATGGCCTCGCGGCTCTTAATGTAGACGACTGCCTTCTCCCCCCGCATGAGAACGGCGGAAAGCACCTGCTCCTCCTCGAGGAGAGAGCGGAACGCCTCCGCCTCCTCTCTTCCGCGGAAGAGGACCTCGAGGTGATAGCCCGTCTTCTTTCCCTCGCGGGGAAGGGTACAGCTTCCGCCGCAGAGGAAGGCGCCGCGGAGATAGGAACGGCGGCAACAGTCCCCGATCTTTCCCGCGGGCGAGCGGGAGGCGATCTCCTCCGCAAGTCTCCCCTCCCGCCTGCCGTAACAGGAGAAGGTGAGCTTGTCCTTCCCGTGCTTGGGGTCCCGCACCGCCTCCGCGACGTTCATGCGGACGCCGAGGCTCTCCGCCGCTCCGAGGAGAAATTCCGCGCTCCGCTCGCTCTCGCTCGTAAAGGAAAACCCGCCCTCCTCGCCGAGCGTGAGGTCCCCGCCCGTATCGGCGGCGGCGGCAAGAAGAGCGCAAAGGCAGCAGCGCTTTTCGGGAAGTTCTCTGCAGAGTTCCCGCTTGATCTCCCCCGTAAAATTCATTTCCCCTCCTCACATGCGCGCTTTGTACGCCGCAAAGCGGAAGACGGGCAGCTTCCCGTCGATGTTGTCGATACGGTCGTGCGGAACGCCGACCCGCTCGATCTGCTCCGCCGCGAGCTTCTCGTCCCCGATGCGGGCGACCGCGTGCGCATCCGAATTGACGAGAAAGCGCACGTTTGTCTTTTGGACGATCGCCGAAAGCTCGTCGTCCGAAAGATGGGGCTTTTTGGAGCTTATCTCAAGATAGGTCCCGTAGTCCTCACAGCACCTTGCAACTTCGAGCGCATCCGCATAACAGAGGTAATTGAGATGGGTGACGATGTCGACGGGGTTTTTCTTCACCGTGTTGACGAACGCCGCCGTCGTCTCCCTAATGTAGGACGCCGAGGGCTTGACGTGAAAATAGGTGCGCATCCACCCGCCCCAGCCGAGCTTGCGGTCGGAGAAATGCTCGTAGCGGATGACGACGTGGATGCCCGCAAGATACAGATCGAAATTCTCGAAGTCCTTTTCGGTGTAGTCGCACAGCCCCGAGACACCGCGGATATTGTTCTCCATTCCGCGGAGGACGCGCACTTTCGCCGTCTTTTTCGCCTCTTCGATCTCCGAGAGCCACTTCTCCGTCTCCTTCCGCTTGATGCCGCGGAACCAATGGGAATAGCCGTGTTCGGTGATCGCGATCTCTTTAAGGCCGATCTCGTCCGCCCGCGCCACGTTCTCGGCGACGGTGTTCTTCCCGTCCGAATAGACGGTGTGGGTATGATAATCTGCTGTCAGTACCATAAAGATTTTCCTATGTAACACATTCTCTCTGCGATGGATGCGTTCTCGCCTTATGCGTTCTCGCCGCGGAAACGGCGGATCTCTTCCCGGAGGGAGACTCCCTTTTTGCGGCGCACCTCTTCCCTGACGCGGTCCGCAAGCGCCGCGACGTCCGAAGCCGTGCCCCCCTCGTTCAGGATGAAATTCGCATGCTGGGTGGAGACGACCGCCCCGCCGATGCGCGTCCCCATGAGTCCGCACTCCTCAATGAGCCTGCCCGCGGAGGCAAAGGGCGGGTTGACGAACACGCAGCCCATGCTCCGCCCGTGCGGAAGTCCCCCGCGCCTCGTGCGGAATTTTTCCTCTTCTCTAAGGATATGCTCTTCCGTACTCGCCGCCCCCCGCATGCGGACGGAGACGACGGCGATCCTGCCGCGGAAGATGCTGTCCTTTTCGGCAAAGCCGCACTCCCTGCCTTGGAGGCGGATGAGCTTTCCCTCCGCGACCGCTTCTACTTCCTCCGCGAGATCGGAGAAGTGGCGGAGCGGGATGCCCGCGTTCATCGCCGTACCCCCGCCCACCGTCATGGGGATGCCGCAGAGCGGCTCGAAGCCCGAAAGCGCTTCCCCCCGCGCAAAGCGGAGAAGGGCGCCCCCCGTCACGCCGGCGGCGGCGACGATTGCGTCTTTCTCCCTGCGGAGGGCGTTCATGCGGGAAAACCGCACGACCACTCCCTCGAAGAACTCGTCCTGCGGGAGGACGTTCGCCCCCGCGCCGAGGAGGAAATACGGGATCCCCGTCTCCTTAAGGAGACGAAGGAGGGCGCAAAGCTCTTCGGGTGAGGACGGGAAGACGGCGACCTCCGCCCTGCCACCGCACCCGATCGTCGTATGGCGGGAGAAGTCGAAGTCCCGCTCCGCCGCAAGGGCGGGCATGCGCTCCTTCAAAAACGCGAAAATACCCAAAATAACGTTCCTCTCATTCTAACACATTTTTCTCCCGATTTCAAATACTTTTCAAATATTTGTCGAGATTTTTTCTGTCCCCTCCCGCGAGGGCGTCTTCGCGGAGTTTTAAGAGGGTCTCCGCCGAGGAAAACACGCTGACCGTGTACCCCGAGGCCCCCTCGACGGGCAGCATGCCGATCTCTCCGAGGGCGCCCTGCGTCTCCTTCCCGAGAAGCACTTCGAAGAGGGCGAGGGCGTCTTCCCGCTTCTCCGCATTGAGGACGGAAAAGTATTGATAGAGATCGCAATAGGCGTTCAGTTCCTTGCGGAAGACCTCCGTCCCGCGGGCGGCGAAACGGCACTCGTCCCGCTGGGTGCCGAGGAGATAGCGGTATTCTCCGCTTAAAAAGCCCGAATAGGCGGCAAGAGACTCCCTCACCTCCCCCTCCACGCCGTTGTAGCGCGCGGCGAGGACGGGGAGATTGCTCCCGCCCGAGGAGATTGCCGTCTTCCCCTCAGCCGTAAAATCGTCCGTGAGGGAGAAGAGGGAGTACCTGCCGCGGCACCACGGATAGGCGAGGCACTCCCCCGCCATTCCGCCCGCAAAGGTGCGGGGAAGGGGCAGGCTCTTTTCGGCATAGACGGACAGCCCCACCCCGAAAGAGAGAACGTCGGGTGCGCTCCCCGAAGCGTAAGCCGCCTCCGCCCCCTCCGCCGTATAGGAGGAGACGAGATAGTATACCCCCTCCCGCCCTGCCTCCGCCCTCTTCGCCGCCCTCTTCAGAAAGGCGGTACGGGAACCCTTTCCCCCCTCGAACGTGTCGACGTTCCACACCGTGACGACCCGCTTTTCCGCCTTTGCCCCCGTCCCCCTTTTGGGATAAAAGAAGAAAAGGAGGAGCAGGGCGGAAAGAATCGCAAAGGGCAGGAGGCGGAGGATGCGGGAAAACACCTTTTTCATACGGACTATTCTATGCGGGACGGGCGGCGCGAATACCGCGGACGGCAAGAAGGGGCGCAATCGCTTGCGCCCCCTCCCGCGTTTTAAGAGCGCCACCGCCCTTGAAACGATATATGGGGAAAGCGGATCTCTCCGCTGAAAGCAGTTTGCGCAACCCTCTCCGGTCTATACGAAAAAAGAGGGCAAAGCCCTCTTCTCCCTTTCAGCCGCGGCGGCAGAAGCTGTCGCAGCAGGTGCATTTTTCGGCGTTGCAGGTGCAATCGTTGCCCACATGGATCTTGTTCAGCCCGCATGCCATGCCGTCGTGGTTGTACTTACACTCGGTCACCCCGCAGGTGACGCCGCTGTTGATCTGTTCCATGATCTACCTCCTTCCCGTAAGTATGCGGCTTTTTGCGGAAATTATCCAAACAATCTTGACAAACTCCCCTCTTCTCGGTACAATAGAGGAAAAGGAGTCAAATATGAAAGTTATTCTCAAAGCGGACGTGAAGGGCAGCGGCAAGAAGGGAGAGGTCATCGAGGTATCGGACGGGTTCGCCAAGAACTTCCTCCTCAAAAAGGGACTTGCGGAGATCGCCACCGCGGGCGGCATCAACGAGGCGCACAACAAGCGCAACTCCGAACAGTTCCACAAGGCGGAAAACGAGAAGGCCTTAAAAGCCCTCGCCGCCGAACTCAAGGACAAGGCGGTAACGGTCGCCATCCGTGCGGGCGAGAACGGCAAGGTGTTCGGCTCGGTGACGACGGCGCAGATTTCGGCCGCGCTCGCCGAACTCGGGTACGAGGTCGATAAGAAGAAGATCGTGATAAAAGAGCCGATCAAAACCATCGGGACCGCGGAAGCGGAAGTCCGCCTCATGGAGGGCGCTTCGGCGAAGATCAGGGTGGAAGTCGTCCCTCTCGCATAATCAAAAAAGATTGAAAAATCCCCGCTTCGTGCGGGGATTTTTGCTATTATGCGTGACATAGTACTATGTAAATTGCGGAAAATCGAAATTTCAGACCTCTTCGTGCTTTCCGTAATAGGCGTTGAGGTACATTTGTTTGATCTCGGAGATGAGCGGGTAGCGGGGATTTGCGCCCGTGCATTGGTCGTCGAAGGCGGCCTCGGACATCTCGTCGAGCTTTTGTAAGAACTCCTCCTCCGTGAACTTTCCGCGGAGAGCTTCCGCAATGGTCGCGGGCAACCCTATCCGTGCCTTCAGTTCGTTCACCTTGCCGATCAATCCCTCTACGAGCGCCTCGTCCGTCCTCCCCTTTACGCCGAGAAGGCGGGCGACTTCCGCATAGCGCGCCCTGCACTGCGGGTAGGCGTACTGCGGGAAGGTCCCCATCTTTGCGGGCGCTTCGGCGGAATTGAAGCGGATGACCTCCTCGAGCATGAGGGCGTTCGCCACGCCGTGCGCGACGTGGAAGTAGGAGCCG
>CANRFW010000089.1 GCA_947630035.1 uncultured Clostridia bacterium
TGTAGTATTTGCTGTCCCACTCCTCATTGCCGAAACCGATATAATCCATCTCGAAAGGCGCGGGGTGCCCCATGTTTTTGCGGACGGTCGCCCACTTTGCCTCGTGCGCGTCATCGGAATCGGGGTCCCCCTTCGCAAACGCGATGAGGTCGAGCGCGTCCTGAATGTAGTCGTCCACGCCGTTGCCGTAGCGACCCTCGAGCGCGTTGTGCTGGCTCTGTATCTGGCAATCGAAGCCCGAGTTCACGATCGGCACCGCCTTCGCTCCGAGACTCTCGCAGAGGAGGAAGTATTCGTAGAACCCGATGCCGTAGTCCATCGTGTAATAGGTCTTCATGTGACCGGCGGTTTGAATATTCCACAAATTGGTGTTGTGTGCGCGGGTCTCGTAGAGGCCGTACCCCGTCTTCTCCGCAACGGTGCCGTTCGTATCGAGCTTATAATTGTATACGGGGACCTCGTCCGCCGTCGCCCCCTTCTGTGCCCCGATGGAGTTCTTCCAATCGTAAATGGCTTCGGGAGACTTACCCTCAATAATGCACCCGCCCGGGAAGCGGAAGAACGCGGGCGAGAGGTTCGCGAGCGCCTTGTACATGTAATTTTTGATGCCGACCGTCGAATCCGCGGTCTCGAGGGTGACGCAATCGAGCTTGATGCTCGCATCCTCGCTGAAGGCAAGCTCGAGGGTGACGTCCTTCGCGGCAGTCGCCGTCGCCTTCACCGTGCGCTGATACTTGATCCAGCCGCTGTCCTCATGGATGGGGATGACGACGGAGCCCGCGTCCTCCCCGTCCGCACGCAAAGTGACGGTGAGGTCGAACGCCTTGGGGCTTTTCACATAGGCGGAGAAGAGGTAATCGGTCCCCTCCTCGATCGCCATCGGCACCGCCGCGTGCCCGAGGTTGGTGAGAGTGCCGTTCTTCTTGGCGCCGACGGAGGCGTAACTCTCATTGGTCTTGATGATACGCTCCGCCTCGGCGCTTTCGCCCGCGAGGGTCACGCCCCCGCCCACCTGCCAATTATCGGTGAGTTTCCACGTGACGCCCGATTTGGGCAGGTCGAAGGAGCCGTTCGCGACAATGTTGTCGTCGAGGGCGTAGGCGGCGTAGTTGATGTCCTCCAAAAAGAGACCGAAGAGAGACTCGGAGATCTCCGATTTGGTGGGCGTGGCGTCTACCGTGAGGGTTGCCTGCGCGTTGTCGTAGGCGGGAGCCTCGCGGTCTGCCTTCTCCTTGGGCGCGCATGCCGCAAGCGACGCGGCCGAGCCGACAAGAAGAGCGCCTGCGAGTACCCCCGAAAGCAGTTTCTTCATAGATTTTCCCCCTTATGGAATTTGGGATATTATACCATATTTCCGCGCGCGTTGCAAGACTTTTGCAAAGATTTCCCATACACTTTGAAAAAGGCGGGGATTACGGCTCGGGGAGGTTGACGCGCTTATACGCTTGGATGCCGTCCTGTCTCTTACATACCGACGCCGCGCCTTCCCTCATACCGACGCGGCATAGCGGCGGAGTGTATCTTTCATGGAAAGATTCACTCACTCCGCCTGCGGCTCCGTTCGGAATGAGGAGGTGAGGCTCCGCCTGCGGCTCCGTTCGGAATGAGGGGCGACCAACCTGCCCACCCCCCTGCCCCCTCCGTGGGAGGGGGCAAGAGGTGCTGTGCTACCCCCGCACGTCATTCCGAGCCGAGCAATCGCCGCACCGCAAAAGCGGCGATTGCTCGTGTCGAGGAATCTCGCCATCCAACCCTTGCCTGTCCCTCGATAAACGCGTCATCCTACCCCCGCCCGCACTTTCATACGTCATGTCTCGACTACGCTCGACATGACGTATACAGGCGGGCGACACGACGTATACAGGCGGGCGACATGACGTATTCGCGCGCCGTTCGCCCCCCATACGTCACCTCGCGCGCAGTCGAGGGGTGACGGGTCCCTGTAACAATCAATAGCATGAAAAAGGAAGGCAAAAGCCCTCCCTTTGTATGGTGCGGACGACAGGATTTGAACCTGCACGGTTGCCCAACGGATCCTAAATCCGCCGCGTCTGCCGTTCCGCCACGTCCGCATGAGCCGCGTAAAAAAACTGAAACCCCACATATTGACCATAGCGCGGGCTTTCGGTACAATATACAGGGTTTGGTGGTGGGGACGACAGAACTCGAATCTGTGACCTCTTGCATGTCAAGCAAGCGCTCTAACCAACTGAGCTACGCCCCCGTGTACAACAAGAATATGATAACCGAACGAAAGGAGAAAGTCAAGCGTTTGCGCGGGAAAATCCGAATTTTTTCGGATTTTGCGGAAATTTACGGCTTACTTCCCCGAAGGCGGTTCGTCCCCCTCGCGGCGAATGGAGGGAAATCTTTCGGCGAGAAGTTCGAAAAGAAGTTTTACGCTCTCCTCCGTGCCGTAGTTCCCCCGCTGGCTTTCCGCCGCCATGCGGTAGGGCTCCAGCTTGGCGGGGTCGGACAAATACTCCTCGATCTGGTTGACGGTTTTCTCCGCGTCGAAAATCTTGAGTGCGCTCCCGACCGTCTCGATATAGTACTCCCCGATATGCTGTTCGATATTCGTGGCGTAGTGCGTGATGATCTGCGGAACGCCGAAGAAGCAGGTCTCCGCAATGATATTCGCCCCGCTCTTGCCGCAAAAGAGATCGGACGCCGCTTCGTACTCGAGCATGCGTTCGGTGAAAGAGACGGGCACGAACGTCGTCTTCCCCGCACTCTTGAGTGTAAGAGACTTTTCGTAGAGTTCGGTGTTCTTTCCGCATACGGGAATGATGGTGACGGGAAGGTCGCGCTCGAGGACGATCTCGCAGATCTCCTCCATTTTCCCGATGCCGTACCCGCCTTCCGCGAGGAGAACGGTGAATTTATCCTCGGGGATACCGAGCCTGCGGCGGAGTTCGCGCTTGTCCCGCGGGAGGTTGAACGCCTCGTTGCGGATGATATAAGGCACGCGGCGGAGATTGTTTTCGTTGAAACGGTGGGAATACTTCTTGCGCGCCGCTTCGAATCCCGTATCGGTGGAGACCATCGCAAGGTCGCAATCGTAGCAGAAGAGCGGGTTCATCTCCGCGTCCGGGCAATACATGGCGGTGAGCGGCTTGGGATCGAGGTGTTCGGCGTAGTAGTTCGTCGCCCAATGGGTGCTGACGACGAGATCGGGCGCAAGCTCCTCCATGTGGGCGATCCCCCGCTTGCGCGCCCCCGCCTTGCAGTGGCGCATGGTCGCGCCCGTCGAAATTTGCACCCCCCAGAAGTCCATGCTGAACGTCATGAAAAACCCGAACAGCGCACTCTTATTCGCGCGGACGACGGTGTTGCACAGCATTTCCTCGAATGCCTTCAATCCCTCGTCGCCCGTCTCCGAGAAGAAGTTCGACCGCACGACTTCCACACGGTCGCCGTAGAGTTCCTCGAATTTATCGGCGAGGGCCATGAGGGGCATGATATGCCCAAGCCCCGCTTCCGTGAACGGAAAAATGACGCGCGGCTTTCCCTTTCGCTGCTTTGGTTGTAACTCTTTCGGCTCGTCCATCATCGCCTCAATTATAGCACGCCCTCTCCGCAATTACAAGTGCGGAGAGAAAATTTTTTGTTTCCTTTATGAATTTTCGTGTACTTTTTACCCGTTTATGTCTGACATAGTACTACGCAAACGGGGAAAATCCGCGGGTTACGAGTACATTTCCGTCTTCATGGGACGGGTGAAGAGCTTGCCGATCTCCTCACGGCAGCGGGCGGCGTCGTCCCCCCCGCCGTAGCAGACCCTGCAGACGGCCTCCGTGATCGGCAGTTCCACGCCGTGCGTTTTCCCGAGGAGGAGCATGGCGCGGGAGGTCGCGACCCCCTCCGCAAGTTTGGAAAACCGCTCGCCCTTTGCGAGCATTTCCCCGTAGGCGCGGTTGTGGGAGTAGGGAGAAAAGAGCGTCGTTTCGTAGTCGCCGAGGTGGGCGAGCCCGTAGGCGGAGAGTTCGTTCCCCCCCATCGCCTTGATGAGGCGGGCGACTTCCCTCGCCCCCCGTGACATGAGCGCCCCCTTAAGGGGCGGGCAGATGACGTCCAAGACCCCCGCCGCGATGCCCATCACGTTCTTCGCCGCCGCCCCGATCTCGGTGCCGATGAGGTCCTCCCCGTAGTAAAAGCGGATGAGGTCGCTGCGGAAGGAGTCGGCGAGCATGTGTTTTAGATTCTCGTTCTCCGAGTCGATGACCATGCAGTTGGGCACCCCCTGCACAAAGCTCTGGATATGCCCCGGGCCCACCCAAACAGCGATCTTGTCCCTTGCAATGCCGCTCTCGTTTACGATCTCGGAGAGGCGTTTGCCCGTGTTCTCCTCGATGCCCTTCATGCAGAGGACGAAAATTTTCCCCGCAACGGGGTACTTTGTCACCCGCTCCATAAACCCGCGCAGGCCCTGCGCCGAGATGGAGATGACGATGACCTCCGCCTTTTCCACCGCATGCCTTAAATCGCAGGTGAGTTCGATTTTTTCGTCAAGGGTGACGTATTCGTTGCGCCCTGTCTCCTTGAGAACGCGGTAAGACTCCCCCTCTTCGGGTCCCCAACTCATGACGCTGTTCCCCTTGCGGGAGAGATACCACGCGAGGAAGGACCCCCACCTGCCGCAGCCGAGTACGGAAATATCCATATCGTCCCCCTTCAGAGTTCTTTGCGCTCGACGAGGGCACGGGAGAGGGTGACCTCGTCGGTATACTCGAGTTCGCCGCCGACGGGGATGCCGTGGGCGAGGCGGGTCACCTTGACCCCGAGGGGCTTTAACAGTTTTGCAATGTACATTGCCGTCATCTCCCCCTCGACGTCGGGATTGGTCGCCATGATGACTTCGTTTACCCCGCCCTCCGCAATGCGGGCGAGCAGCTCGCGGATGCGGATATCGTTGGGGGTCACCTTGTTCATGGGGTCGATGACGCCGTGCAAAACGTGGTAGACCCCCTTGTATTCGTGCAGTTTCTCGAGGGCGATGACGTCTTTCGGTTCCTTCACCACGCAGATGGTGGACTTATCCCGCAAACGGCAGACGGAGCAAATTTCCCCGTCCGTAAAGTTGCCGCACACCTTGCACAGGCGCACCTTCTGCTTTGCGCCGAGGATGGCGTCCGCAAAGGCGCGCGCCTCGCTCTCGGACATGTTGATGACGCGGTAGGCGTAGCGCTGGGCGGTTTTGGCGCCGACGCCCGGGAGCTTGGAAAACTCGTTGATGAGCCGCCCGATGGGTTCGATAAAGACCTCCACTTAAAAGAGACCTCCCCCGCCGATGCCTGCGAATTTTCCCATCTTCTCCTTGTAGACTTCGTCCGCCTTCTTGTACCCGTCGTTGATGGCGGCAAGGATGAGGTCCTCCAAAAACTCCTCGTCCTCGGGGTCGATGACCGACTTATCGATCTCGATGCCGTCGATCTTCTTCTTGGCATTCATGTAGACGACGACCGCCTCGCCGCCCGCCGTTCCCACGATCTCCCAATCTTCGAGGAGCTGTTCGGTCTCCTGCATCTCCTCCTGCATCTTCTGTGCCTGCTTCATGAGATTCTGCATGTTGCCCATGCCGCCCATGCCGCCGCCTCTGCCGTAAGACATATTCCTTTCTCCTTTATTTGAGTTCGACGGGATAATCCTTGAAATCCCGCTTGAGCTGTTCGATCCCCGATCCCTTTGCGGGACCCGCTTTCTTGAGACGCACCTCGTGGGAGACGACCCCCACCGAGCGGAGCGCCTCGTCCATCGCCTTGGCGTGATCCTCCCGGAGAAGGGAGCGGTACACCGTCTCGCTGTCCGTACAGAAGACGAGGGTCTCCCCCTCGAACGCCGTCTCGAGGTCGGAACACATGGTGAAGAGTACCCCGTTCTTGAACGTCCGCCGCAGGGCGCGCATGAATTTGCCGTACGCCTCCTCCGCCGATGCGGGCCGCTCGGGCGCGGGAGCCACGGATGCCGCGGGCGCTTGCTGCACGGGCGCGGGCGCTTTGGGAATTTCTGCGGGCGCTTGCTGCACGGGCGCGGCCTTCGGTTCCCGCTTTGCGG
>CANRFW010000090.1 GCA_947630035.1 uncultured Clostridia bacterium
AAACCACGCTTTTGCGCTGCGCGACCCAATTTGCAACGCCACCGCAGGCTTATTGTTCGGGCAAGCGAATGAGAGAGCCAATTCGGTTTCCCATAAGGGCAACTTTCCTCGCACAAAAGATTTTGCGCCGAACGATAGAGTTCAACCCCCACCCCTGCCCCGCCCCCTTCAAAGGGGGCAGGTATGTTAGGAGCGAATAGCGGGAGGACGTAGGCGCAAAAGATTTTGTGCGAAAGATTACAGTACCTTTCTCAAAAATTCTCCCGTGTAGCTTGCGGCACAGTCTGCGATCTCCTCGGGAGAGCCGGTCGCAACGATCTCCCCCCCGCCGTCGCCGCCCTCGGGGCCGAGGTCGATAATGTGATCGGCAACCTTGATGACGTCTAAATTGTGTTCGATGACAAGCACGGTATTCCCGCCGTCCCGCAATTTCAACAAAATATTCACGAGCTTCTGCACGTCGTAGGAGTGCAGCCCCGTCGTGGGTTCGTCGAGAATATAAAAGGTCTTGCCCGTGGAGCGCTTCGAGAGTTCGGTCGCGAGTTTCACCCGCTGTGCTTCCCCGCCCGAGAGGGTCGTGGCGCTCTGCCCGAGCTTGATATAGCCCAGCCCCACCTCGTTCAAGGTACTCATTTTATTGTAGATGGACGGCTGTGCCTTGAAAAATTCGCACGCCTCCTCCACCGTCATCTCGAGTACGTCCGATATGGTCTTGCCCTTGTAGCGGACCTCGAGGGTCTCGCGGTTATACCGCTTGCCCCCGCACACTTCGCAGGGGACGTACACATCGGGGAGGAAGTTCATCTCGATCTTCATGATGCCGTCCCCCTCGCAATTCTCGCACCTGCCCCCCGCGACGTTGAACGAAAATCTCCCCGCTTTGAACCCCATTGCCTTTGCGTCCTGCGTCTGCGCGAACAGCTCGCGGATGGCGGTGAATACCCCCGTGTAGGTGGCGGGGTTGGAACGGGGGGTGCGTCCTATGGGGGACTGGTCGATGGCGATGACCTTGTCGAAGAAGTCAAGCCCCGCATACGCCCCGCTCTTTCCCAAGGGGAGACGGGAGCCGTTCAGCCCGTTTGAGAGGATGGGTAGGAGAATTTCGTTGACGAGGGAGCTTTTGCCCGAACCGCTTACCCCCGTGACGACGGTGAACAGCCCCGCGGGAACTTCCGCCGTGATGCCCTTCAGGTTGTTCTGGCGGCAATCCTCCACGCAGAAATACCGCCCGTCGGGCTTTTTGCGGACGGAGGGGACCTCGATCTTCCGCCGCCCCGCGAGGTAATCCCCCGTGATGGAGCGCGGCTCGTTCATGAGATCTTCGGCGGTGCCGCATGCGACGACTTCGCCGCCGTGCACCCCCGCCTTGGGGCCGATATCGACGAGATAATCCGCCGCCCGCATGGTCTCCTCGTCGTGTTCGACGACGATGAGGGTGTTGCCCACGTCGCGGAGGCGCTTCAAAGAATCGAGAAGACGGGCGTTGTCCCGCTGGTGAAGCCCGATGGAGGGCTCGTCCAAAATATACAACACCCCCGTGAGGGCGGAGCCTATCTGCGTGGCGAGGCGGATGCGCTGGCTCTCCCCGCCCGAGAGGGTGGCGGCGCTCCGCGAGAGGGTAAGGTAGTCGAGCCCCACGCCGATGAGGAAGTCGATGCGGCTCCCGATCTCCTTCAAGACGACGGACGCGATCGCCCGCTGTGTGGGAGTAAGCTCGAGGGTAGAGAGGAATTCTTTGAGGCGGGAGACGGAGAGATCGCACGCCTCGGAGATGTTCTTCCCCCCCACCGTGACGGCGAGCGCCTCCTTTTTGAGACGCTTCCCGTGGCAGCAGGGGCAATCGGAGGTACGCATGTACCGCTCGATATCCCACTTCACGCCCACCGAACTCGTCTGGCTGTACCGCCGCTGGAGGTTGGTGACGAACCCCTCCCATGCGCTCTTGTATTCGCTCCGGAAGGAGCGCGTGCTGTATTGCATGTCGATCTTCTCCCCGCCGTTCCCGTACATGAGGAGGTTGAATACCTCTTCGGGGAGGTCCTTTACGGGTACGTCGAGGGAAAAGCCGTAGTGCTTCGAGAGCGCCCCGAGGTACATTTGGGTGACGGAGGAGCTGTCGAGATTCCACCCGCTGATGCGGATCGCCCCCTCGCGGAGGGTCTTGGTGCGGTCGGGGCAGATGAGGTCGGGGTCGACGGTCTGCCTGAACCCAAGCCCCGAACACTCGGGGCATGCCCCCCATACCGTATTGAACGAGAAGAGGCGCGGCTCGATCTCCTCGATGGAGATGCCGCAGTCGGGGCAGGCATAGCGGGAGGAATAGAGGGTCTCCTCCCCCTCGCAGTCCACCGAAACAAGCCCGTCCGCAAGTTTTAAGGCGGTCTCGAGGGACTCGGTGAGCCGCTTTTCCACCCCCTCTTTGACGACGAGACGGTCGATGACGACGGAGATATTGTGCTTGACGTTCTTATCGAGCTTGATCTCCTCCTGCAGGTCGTAGACGATGCCGTCCACCTTGACGCGGGCATAGCCGCTCTTGCGGTACCCCGTGAATTCCTTTTTATACTCCCCCTTCTTTCCCCGTATGACGGGGGCCTCGACGAGGATCTTGCTCCCCGCGGGAAGGAGCATGACGCGGTCGGCGATCTCGTCCACCGTCTGCCGCCTGATCTCCCTGCCGCAGTTGGGACAATGGGGGGTGCCCGCACGGGCAAAGAGGAGGCGGAGGTAATCGTAGATCTCCGTCACCGTGCCCACCGTGGAGCGGGGGTTATGGGAGGTCGTCTTCTGGTCGATGGAGATGGCGGGGGACAGCCCCTCGATATACTCCACGTCGGGCTTTTCCATCATGCCGAGGAATTGCCGCGCGTAGGAGGAGAGGCTCTCCATGTACCGCCGCTGCCCCTCCGCGAAGATGGTGTCGAAGGCGAGGGTACTCTTCCCCGAACCCGAGAGACCCGTAAACACGGTGAGGCTCCTGCGGGGGATATGCACGTCGATATTTTTGAGGTTGTTTTCTTTCGCACCCTTGACGAAAATCTCTTCTTTCATTCGTTCCCTTCTTCGGAAATTTCCATGGAAATACGGCGGAGGATCGCCGCCACCTGTGCCCAATTCGCACCCCTGTACCGCATTTCCGCCCCCTCGGGGAGGCGGGTACGGCGGTCGCCGAGGAGAACGGCGCGCACCCCCAGCTCCTGCGCGGCAAGGCAGATCGCGGGGTTATCGTCGACGAGGACGTCCACCCCGTTCAAAAGGCAGTACTCCCCCTTTTTGCGGACTTCGGCGACGATTCCGTCGTAGGGGATATGCCGCTTTTCGAGCCAATCGCGGGAGACTTTTTCGGGGTTGATGAACCACTCCTTGCTGCGCGCGGTGAGGACGAGGATCTCGTGCCCCTCGCTCCGGAGTTCCGTGAGGGTCTCTTTCGCCCCCTTGCGCGCCGCCGCATCCGTAAAGATGACGACCCCTCCCGCATGCACGAATTCGAGAACGGCGGGAAGGTCCCAATCGAAGACGTCCGCGAGGGCGTGGGCATCGGGATCGACGAGCTTATACGGAAGCCCCATGCGGGCGATATAGCCGCTCGCGCGGGTGACGCGGTCCACAACGGACAGGGTGTCGTCAAGATCAACGGCGATTTTCATAAATACCTCTACTGTTTCGCACAAAATCTTTTGCGCCTACATGCTCTCTTGTTTATCATTTCTTGTGCGCGACGCAAAATCTTTTGTGCGAGGAAAGTTACTTGTATGGGAAACCGAATTAATCCTCTCATTCGCTTGCTCGTACAATAAGCCTGCGGTGGCGTTGCAAATTGGGTCGCGCAGCGCAAAAGCGTGGTTTTGCTCGCGCAAGTGGTTTATAGCTTCGCACAAAATCTTTTGCGCCTACATGCTCTCTTGTTTATCATTTCTTGTGCGCGACGCAAAATCTTTTGGAACCACGTCACCCCTCGACTGCGCTCGGGGTGACGTATGGGGGCGCCGGGGTGACGTATGGGGGCGCCGGGGTGACTTGGTGAGAAGTCCGCGCGGAATTTCGGCTGCTTTACACGTCACCCCGAGCGCAGTCGAGGGGTGACGGTATGAAACGCGTGTACCGGTGTTTCGTAAAAGGGCGAGATTCCTCCGCCGCAAAGGGCGCGGCGTCGGAATGACGTACACAGGCGGTTGTACGTACCCCGATAAAAGCGTCATCCTGAGCCGATAGAGTAGGAATAGAAACGCCCAAGACCATCGTGCGAAGGATCCCGAAGTACGAAGTCCGCATTACATACTCGTCGCTTTCATCCTCGGGATTCTTCACCCCCACCGAGTATTCCGCACAACGAAGTACTACGCGGGGGTTCAGAATGACGCGCTAAAACGGCGGCGCCCCGAAATAGTGCGCGGGGGTTCAGCATGACGCGTAAAACATGCGGGTGCGGCGTCGGTATGAGGGAAGGAGCGGTTGTACGCGCCCCGATTGCCGCGTCATCCAACCAACGTCCCCCTTGCCGTTCCGCTAAAATGGGGCAATGGGGGCGGAAAAGGCTACTTCCGCAGGCGCTTTTTGAGTTCCGCAATGCGCTCGCGGATCTCGATCGCCCGCTCGAAATCAAGGGCGTTCGAGGCAACTTTCATGAGCGCCTTCAGCTTTTCGATCTCGTCGGGAATGTCCTTCGCCTTCACGTCCGCCGTCTTCTGCGCCTTGCCGGTAATGGCAAGCGTGGACGTCACTTCCTTCACGATCGTCCGCGGCACAATGCCGTGCGTCTCGTTGTATGCCTGCTGCTTTGCGCGGCGCCTGTTCGTCTCGCCGATGGCGCGCTCCATCGAGCCCGTCATCTCGTCCGCATACATGACGACCCGCCCCTCCGCGTTGCGCGCGGCGCGCCCGATCGTCTGCACGAGGGAGGTCTCGCTCCGCAAAAACCCCTCCTTGTCCGCATCCAAAATGGCGACGAGTTTCACCTCGGGGAGGTCCAATCCCTCCCGCAGGAGGTTGATGCCGCAGAGGACGTCGAACTCCCCGCTCCGCAAGTCGTTGACGATGTCCACCCGCTCGAGGGTATCGATATCGGAGTGCATGTAGCGCACCTTGACGCCGCTCTCCTTCATGTAATCGGTGAGGCTCTCCGCCATGCGCTTCGTGAGGGTGGTTACGAGGACCCTTCCCCCGCTTCCCACCACCTTCTTCACCTCGCCGAGGAGATCGTCTATCTGCCCCCGCGTGGGGCGCACCTCCACGGGGGGATCCAGAAGACCCGTGGGGCGGATGAGCTGTTCGGCGACGTTTCCCGCCGCCTGTTCGAGTTCGTAGGGCGCGGGGGTCGCCGAGACGCAGATAAGCTGGGGCACCCGCTCGTCGAATTCCTCAAAGGTGAGGGGGCGGTTGTCGAACGCCGACTTCATGCGGAAGCCGTAATCCACGAGATTTATTTTTCTCGCCCTGTCCCCGTTATACATGGCCCGTATCTGCGGAATGGTCATGTGGCTCTCGTCGATAAAGACGAGAAACTCGGGAGGGAAATAGTCGAGGAGGGTGAAGGAGGGTTCCCCGGGGGAGCGGCCGTCGAAGTAGCGGGAGTAGTTCTCCACCCCCGAGCAGTACCCGATCTCCCGCATCATCTCGAGGTCGTGTTCCGTTCTCTGGCGGAGACGCTGCGCCTCGAGGAGCTTGCCCTCCTCCTCAAACGCCTTTGCCTCCCCCTCGAGGTCCTCGGCGATCACGGAGAGCGCATAGGCGAGCCTCTCGCTCCCCACCGCATAGTGGGTGGCGGGGAAGATGACGGTGTGCTTGAGTTCGGAGACGAGCTTGCCCGTCACGACGTCCTCCTCGCAGATGCGGTCGATTTCGTCGCCGAAAAACTCGACCCGTATCGCCACTTCGGAGTTGGAGGCGGGGAAGATCTCCACCACGTCCCCCCGCACGCGGAAGGTGGAGCGCTTGAAATCGGTGTCGTTGCGGGAGTATTGGATATCCACGAGGCGGGCAAGCAGTTCGTTGCGCTCCATCTGCTGCCCGGGGCG
>CANRFW010000091.1 GCA_947630035.1 uncultured Clostridia bacterium
TGGGGGGCTTGGGGGAGACCTCGAGTTTGGAGTTTCCCGACCCCATGAGGGCGATCAGCTCTTCATTGACGATCTTTACGACCTGCTGGGCGGGATTGAGGGATTGCAGCACCTGCTGCCCCACCGCCTTCTCGGAGACGGCGGCGATAAAATCTTTTGCGACTTTGAGGTTGACGTCCGCCTCCAATAAGGCAATGCGCACCTCGCGCATGGACGTGCGGATCTCAAGCTCGGTGAGTCTGCCCCGCTTGGTGAGTTTGGAGAAGATGTGGTTGAGCCGCTCCGAAAGGGATGCAAAGAGCGCCATTTATTCCTCCTTATCGAGGTCCGTGACCTCGCCGACCGATACCATGTCCGCGATTGCGCCTATTTCGGCAGACAGTTCGGGGTGCCTCTCCTCCATCTCGGAAAGCGCCCGCGTGACCTTCGTCATCATATCGGAGACCGCGAGAGAATAGGCGCCCTCGCTCTCCGCAAAGTGCAGTTTTTCCTCGTAACGGTCCAAAAGTTCCCTGCTCTTTTTGAGGGTGTCCGAAACCGATTGCTTGGTCACCCCCTTCTCCTCCGCGATCTCGGAAAGGGAGAGGTCGCACAGGTAGTAGAGTTCGCAGAAAGCGCGCTGCGTTTCGGTGAGAAGGGGACCGTACGCATCCCACAGGCGAAGATATTTCAGCCTCTCGCCCGAGAGCGCTTCCCTTTCTCCGTTGCCCGTAACCGTCGCAAACGGCATACTCCCCTCCCGTCAAGTAACTTTCCTTGACCTATTATAGCAAAGAAAAAACCGCCCGTCAAGCGATTTTACTTGACGGACGGAAATTTTTCGTCAACGGCTTACGCACCTGCGGGAATGAGGCCCTGCAGCCATGTAAGGAAGGCGGAACCCGCCACGATGGCGACGACCGTAAAGATCGTGATGAGGATGCCCGCAAGGAGCCACTGGCAGAAATAGCTGCGCGCGAAGCTGCGGCGGACGATGTTGTTGCTGTTGAAAGCAAAGACAAAGAGAAAGATCCACCCGATGAGCGGGATCATGAAGAGGAGGGAATAGCCGAAATAGGTCCATGCTCCCAAGGGGCGGTACTTTTCGGGCAGTTTCTCGATCTCTTTCTTTTCTTCCTGATTCATAATTGTTCCTCCGAAATAAATTTTTTATCAACGCGGGACTGCGCCCGGATCGATCAAAATGCACACATGGGTGCGGTTTTTTGAGACGGGGATCAGAAAAAGCCCTCGACGAACTGCTCCGCATCGAAGAGTTCCAGATCCTCGATCTTCTCCCCCACGCCCGCAAAGACGACGGGCACTTTGAGTTCCCCGCAGAGGGAAAAGACGAAGCCGCCCTTTGCCGTGCCGTCGAGCTTGGTGAGGACGATCCCGTCGAGGTCGACGGTCTCCTTGAACACCCTCGCCTGCGAGTAGGCGTTCTGCCCCGTCGTCGCGTCAAGCACCAGAAACTTGTAGAAGTGCGCCTCGGGATACTCCCGTTCCACCACGCGGTCCATCTTCTTGAGTTCGTTCATGAGGTTCTCTTTCACATGGAGACGGCCCGCGGTATCGATGAGGAGAACGTCCGTCTTTCTCGCCTTGGCGGAGGAGACGGCGTCGTACACGACGGCGGAGGGATCGCTCCCCTCCTCGTGCTTGACGATGCGCACTTTCGCCCTGTCCGCCCAAATCTCGAGCTGGGAGGTCGCCGCGGCGCGGAAGGTGTCCGCCGCCGCAACGGTGACGGACTTCTTGTTTTTTACGAACCAGTTCGCGACTTTGCCGATGGTGGTCGTCTTCCCCACCCCGTTCACGCCGACGAACATGATGACGCAGGGGTACTCGAATTCGGGCACGGGGGCCTCGGAAAGCACGTCTTCGAGGATATCTTTGAGGAGATCGGTGACGAACTGCTCGTCCTTAATCTTGCCCTCGATCGCCTCCTCTTTGACCTCGGAGACGACCTCTTCCGCCGTTGCGACGCCCACGTCCGCCGAGATGAGAATCTCCTCGAGTTCCTCGTAGAACGCGTCGCCGATCTTATTTTTGAGGAAGAGCTGGCGGAGTTTGGTTGCCACCTTCTCCTTGGTTTTTTTGAGCGCGTCTCTGATTTTACCGAAAAATCCCATACGGTTACCTGCTGTTTTGATGCGTTACTCTGCTCTGCTCGGAATGCCGGGCGACCGCGCCCTTTGCTATAAAATTACTTGCGCGAGCAAAACCACGCTTTTGCGCTGCGCGACCCAATTTGCGCGACACCTCGCGCTTGTTGTACGAGCAAGCGAATGAGAGGGCCAATTCGGTTTCCCATACGAGAAACTTTCCTCGCACAAAAGATTTTGCGCCGAGCGACAGAGTTCAACCCCCACCCCTGCCCCGCCCCCTTCAAAGGGGGCAGGTATGATAGGAGCGAAGTGCGGGAGGCCGTAGGCGCAAAAGATTTTGTGCGAAGCTATAAATTACTTGCGCGAGCAAAACCACGCTTTTGCGCTGCGCGACCCAATTTGCGCGACACCTCGCGCTTCTTGTTCGTGCAAGCGAATGAGAGAGTTAGCTCGTTTCCCATACGAGAAACTTTCCTCGCAAATTTCTTCGCCCGCAGTGTAAAGCAATCTGCGCGAGATCCCTCGACACGCCGCGCCGCCCGCCTTTTGCGGGAGGCGCGGCGGCTCGGGATGACGTCCCGAGGACGTCCGCGCAGATTGCAGAGATAACCGCAATTCGCGCAGATTGCAGCTATACAGAAGAAATTTGCGAAACTTACATGACCGTATCTCCGCCCAGTCTGCTCTCGACTTCGGAGAGCTTGACGGAGACGATCTTCGAAACTCCCTTTTCCTCCATCGTCACGCCGAAGAGGGTGTCCGCCTGGTTCATCGTCGGCTTTCTGTGGGTGATGACGATGAACTGCGTATCCTGCGAGAACTTCTTCAGGTACTTCGCAAAGCGGTCTACATTCGCCTCGTCGAGCGCTGCCTCGATCTCGTCGAGAATACAGAAGGGCATGGGCCTGCTCTTCAGAATGGCGAAGAGGATGGCGATCGCGGTGAACGCCCGCTCCCCGCCCGAGAGGAGGGAAATTTTCGTGAGTTTCTTGCCGGGCGGGCAAGCAATGATCTCCACGCCCGCGTTCAGCGGATCGTCGCAATCGGTGTAGTCGAGCTGCATCTCCGCCTTGCCGCCGCCGAAGAGTTCCTTGAAGATCTGCGTAAAGTTCCGGTTGATCTCGTTGAACCCGTCGTCGAACTTCTTCTGCATCTCCTCTTTGAGGGAGGTGAGGACGCCCGTCAAATCGTCGATCCCCTTTTCGAGGTCCTGCCGCTGCGTCTGCATATCGGTGTAGCGGGCGAGAAGGTTGGCGTAATCCTCTTCCGCATTCATGTTTACGTTCCCGAGCGCGGAGATCTTGTGGCGGAGGGAGGTGATGTTGGCGGAGGACTGCGAGAGATCGTAATCCCCGTCGCGGAGTTCCTGCGCGCTCTCGTAGGAGAGGCCGTACGCCTCGTCAATGCGCTGTTTCATGTTCTCGAGGTTGGTCTCCACGCGGGAGATCTCAAGCTCGCTCGCATGCTTCTGTTCGCCGAGTTTGTATTGGAGGGTGAGGAGGTTGCGCTTTTCGTCGTCGAGGAGGCCCTGCTTTTCGTTGATCTCCTTCTTCTCCTCCTCCACCGCGACGAGCTGCTCGCGGAGGGCGGAGACGGCGTTCTGCTCGTCCTTCGTGAGGGAGACCTCCTCCGCGTCCTTCCGGAGCTGTTCGATCTTGACCTCGGTGTTGCGGATATCCTCGCGGGTCTTATCCACCTTGAGAAGAAGCTCCGCCTTCTCCGCCTCGAGACGGGAGACGTTCTCCTCCTCCGCGGTGAGGGAGGTCGCGATCGCGGCTTCCTCCACCTGCAGGGCGTGGAGTTTTTCGGCGAGCGCATCCCGCTCGGCACGCAGTTTTCCGATCTCCTGCGCCTGTGCCGACGCCGCGGCGGACGCCTCCGAACGGATGCGGTTCAACACGTCCTCCGTCTCGGCGGAAGCGAGCGCCTCGCTCTCGAGGTCGTTCACCGCGCGGGAGAGCTTTTCGAGGGCGGCGTTGTATTCGGCAAGATCGCGCTCCGCCTCCTCCACAAGCCCCTCGAGGGCGGCCTTGCGCTGGTTGGATGCGGCAAAGCGGGCGGTCTCTTCCTGCACCTTGGTGCGGAAGGCTTCGTACGCCGCCTGCGCTTCCTCGAGTTCCCGCTCGCTGCGCGCGAGTGCTTCGCGGAGTTTCTGCGCCGTTGCCTTCTTCCGCGCGATCCCCTCCTCGCACTCCTTAATGTGCCTCTCGCCCGCGAGCAATGTCCCGCTCTCCTTGCTGTGGGAGCCGCCCGTCATGGCGCCGCTTACCGCAATGTTGTCGCCGTCGAGGGCGATGATGCGGAAGGCGCGCGGGTACTTGCGGGAGATATCCTTCGCGGTGTCGATGGTGTCGCAGATGAGGGTATTGCCGAGGAAGTTGCGGATGACGTTGTCGTAATAGAAATCGTATTTTACGAGGTCGGCGGCAAGCCCGAGCGCCCCCTTCTCGCGGAGGGCGAGGGTGATCTCGCGGCTGTCCCCGCGGGGACGCATGGACTCGACGGGGAGGAAGGTGACGATGCCGCCGCCCGTCCTCTTCAAATACCGGATGAGGTACTGCGCGTCGTCCTGTGTGGCGGTGACGAGGTTCTGCATGGCGCCCCCGAACGCCGTTTCGATGGCGACCTCGTACTTCTGCTCCGTCGTGACAATGTCCGCGATGGAGCCCTTGATGCGCTTGCCGAGTTCGGGATCGCGGAGGGCGTTGAGCTGAAGCTGGCGCACCGCCTCGCGGTACCCGTTGAATTTGTTTTTGAGCGCCGTGTAGAATTCGAGGTTGTTGGTGAGGTTGACGACGGAGGTCTCGCATCCCACGATCTCCTCCGTGATTTTCTGCCGTGCGCGGGTGAGTTCGGAGACTTCCCCCGAAAGCTCCCCCTCTTTCGCCTCCTGCCCGTCGAGAAAGGCCTCGCACTCCGCGATCTCTTTGAGACATGCGGCGAGCTGTTCGCGGTAGCGGTCCCCGCGCGCCTTCGCCTTTTCGATGGCGAGACGCACTTCCCCGAGCCTATCCTGCGCGGCGTCCCGCTTGGCGGCGAGGCTCCCCGCATTCGCACGGATATCGGCGAGGTCCTCGACAGAGGAGATCTCGCTCGCGCGCTTTTCGTCGATCTCCTTATCGAACGCGGCGACCCGCCCGTCCGCATCGGCAAGATCGGCAATGAGTTTGGCGACTTCCCGCTCGATTTCGCGGGAGCGCTTGCCCTGCTCCGCCGCCTTTTTGCGGCCCGAGGCGACCTCTTTATCGATCTCCTTGGTGCGGCGGAGGGAGTATTCCACGTCGTCCGAAGAGGCGTCGAGCTGGCGGCGGTAGGATTGAATGCGCTCGCCGATGACCTTCGCTTCCCCGCTCTTGTGTTCCATGCCGACTTCGAAGAGGCGGAGCTTCTGGTTGAGATCGCGGAGGGAGCTGTCCGCACGGGCGATCCCCTCGCGCGCCTGCTGTTCCTCCGTCTCTACCTCGGCGAGCCTCTCCTCTACGCGGGCAAGCCCCTCGTTCGCCTCGTCGATCTTCTTTTGGTGCTTCTCCGTCTCCGCGGAGAAGGTGTCGCAGCGGACAAGGTATGTATTGACCTCCTCGTATTTGAGGCGGTCGGAATATTCACGGTACTTCTTCGCCGTCTCCGCCTGTTTTTCGAGGGGACGGAGCTGGTTCTCCGCCTCGTCCATGCGCTGGACGAACACGGTGAGGTTATCCTTGGCGTTCTCGAGCTTGCGCTCGATCTCTCCCTTCTGCGTCTTGAACTTCATCACGCCCGTCGCCTCTTCGAAGATGGCGCGGCGGTCCTCGGGCTTGGCGTTCATGATCTGTTCGACCTTGCCCTGCCCGAT
>CANRFW010000092.1 GCA_947630035.1 uncultured Clostridia bacterium
CTCGCACAAAAGATTTTGCGCTGTATATAAGAGGCGTACCCTCACCCCTACCCTCCCCCTTGCGCAGGGGGAGGGCAAGAGTGGGAATCGTGAGGGGGGAGGCATGATAGGAGCGAATAGCGGGAGGGCGTAAGCGCAAAAGATTTTGTGCGAATCTTTTGTGCGAATTTTACTTCACCCACTCCGTAAATGCCCTGAATGCCGAGGGGATGGCGTATTTCTCCCGTATCTCGTCCGCCGTAGCCCAGACGAAGCGGGGGTCCGTTTCCTCCGTTTCCAACAAATACCCCGTCATCCGCCATTCGACGTGCGTAAAGATATGCTTGGCGGTTTTCGTGGCGAGGACCCCCTTTGCTCCCAAAGGTGTCGGGGCGGCGCGGTCGGCGGGTTCGTTGGGGAATTCCCACAGCCCCGCAAGAAGCCCCTTGCCGCGCTTTCCGATGGCGTATTTCCCGCCGCACCTCAAGACGTAAACATTCAAAATCTCGACCCGTCTCGCCCTTTTTTCGGCACGGACGGGGTAATTCTCCTCCTCCCCCGCAAGGTGGGCGCGGCACAGTTTGTTCCACGGGCACTCCCCGCAGAGGGGGCTGCCGTTCGGGACGCACACGATCGCGCCGAGTTCCATAAGCGCCTCGGTAAAGTCCGCCGTCTCGGGCGGGAAGACGGCGCGTAGGCTCTCCGCATATTTTTTGCGGAGGGCGGGAGAATCGGTCTCTTCGTCGGCAAAGAGGCGGGCGAGGATGCGGACGACGTTGCCGTCCACGGCGGGTTCGGGGAGCCCGAGCGCAATGGAAGAGACCGCCCCTGCCGTGTAGTCCCCCACCCCGGGGAGCGCTCTTACCCCATACCATGTCCGAGGGAAGCCCTCTTTTGCGATGATTTTCGCGGCGGCATGCAGGTTGCGCGCGCGGGAGTAATACCCGAGGCCCTCCCACTCTTTCAGCACCTCGTCCTCCCCCGCGGAAGCGAGCGCTTCCGCCGTGGGGAAGCGGCGCAGAAAGGAGGTAAATCTCTCCTTCACCGCCTCCACGCGGGTCTGCTGGAGCATGAGTTCGGCGACGAGCGCGGAGTACGGCGTGCGGCCCTCCCTCCACGGAAGCTCCCGTTTATGGATGCGGTACCACCCGAGAAGGGGCGGCACCGCCTTTTTCAACAATTCCGTTTCCATCCGATCAGAACAGTCCCGTGATTTTTCCGTTTTCGTCCACGTCGATCTTCTCGGCGGCGGGCACTTTCGGGAGGCCGGGCATCGTCATGATATTGCCCGTGAGGGCGACGACGAACCCCGCCCCCGCCGAGACCTTGGCGCTGCGCACCGTGATCTCGAAGTTCTCGGGTGCGCCGAGTTTCGTCTGGTCGTCCGAGAAAGAGTATTGGGTCTTTGCCATGCAGACGGGAGTCTTGCCGAAGCCGAGGGATTCGAGCCGCGCGATCTCCTCCTCCGCCTCGGGGGTGTAGAGGACCCCCTTGCCGCCGTAGACTTTGGTCGCGAGGGCGTAAATTTTCTCCTTGATGGGGAGCGTTTCATCGTAGCAATACTTGAAATCGCTCTTCTCTTCGCAGAGGCGGACGACCTCCTTTGCAAGCGCCTCGCCGCCCTTGCCGCCCTCCGCCCACACGGTGGAGAGGACGACGTTCACGCCGAGCGCCTTGCACTTTTCGATGACAAGGGCGATCTCCGCGTCGGTATCGGTCGGGAAGCGGTTGACCGCGACGACGGCGGGCAGCCCGTAAACATTCTTCATATTGGAGACATGGCGCAGAAGATTGGGCAGCCCCCTCTCGAGCGCCTCTAAATTTTCGACCCCAAGTTGCGTTTTTTCAAGCCCGCCGTGCATTTTGAGGGCGCGCACCGTGGCGACGACGACGACCGCCGAGGGCTTGAGACCGGCGAAGCGGCACTTGATATCGAGGAATTTTTCCGCACCGAGGTCGGCGCCGAAGCCCGCTTCCGTCACGACGTAGTCGCCGAGCTTCAAGGCCGTCTTCGTGGCGATGACCGAGTTGCACCCGTGCGCGATATTGGCGAACGGTCCGCCGTGTACGAAGGCGGGCGTCCCCTCCAAAGTCTGCACGAGGTTGGGCTTTAAGGCGTCTTTGAGGAGGGCGCACATGGCCCCCGCCGCCTTGAGGTCCCCCGCCGTGACGGGCTTCCCCTCATAGGTGTAACCGACGACGATGCGGGCAAGCCGTGCTTTGAGGTCGGAGACGGAGGTCGCGAGGCAGAAGATCGCCATGACCTCGGAGGCGACGGTGATATCGTAGGCATCCTTTCTCGGCACCCCCGACTTGGGGCCGCCGAGCCCGTCCTGCACATAGCGGAGCTGGCGGTCGTTCATGTCCACACAGCGGTGCCATGTGATCTTTTCGGGGTCGATACCGAGGGCGTTCCCCTGAAAAATGTGGTTGTCGAGCATGGCGGCGAGGAGATTGTTCGCCGCGCCGATCGCGTGAAAGTCCCCCGTAAAATGAAGATTGATATCCTCCATGGGTACGACCTGCGCATAGCCGCCCCCCGCCGCGCCCCCCTTGATGCCGAAAACAGGCCCGAGAGAGGGTTCGCGGAGGGCGACAACGACCTTCTTGCCGATGCGGGACAGCCCGTCCGCAAGGCCGATGGTGGTCGTCGTCTTCCCCTCGCCCGCGGGAGTGGGGGTGATGGCGGTGACGAGGACGAGCTTGCCGTCCTTCGTCTTGCGGTCCATGATATCAAGCCCCACTTTTGCCTTGTACTTGCCGTAGTACTCGAGTTCTTCCTCCGAAAGGCCCACCTTTGCCGCGATCTCGCGGATATGGCGCATCTTGCATTCCTGTGCGATCTCGATGTCTGTTTTCATATTTTACCTCTACGATTTTTATTCTGTGGATTGTTTGCCGCTTTTCCTCTCGGGGAAGACGGCTGCGGGTTACGGCGGGCGGAGGCGGCGCGGGGATCGGGGAGACGTCCACTCCTCATACCGAGGCTCCGCAGGAGCCGAGTGTATCTTTAAGGGAAAGATTCGCTCACTCCGCCTGCGGCTCCGTTCGGAATGAGGGGCGGCCGCATTTCATACCGTCACCCCTCGACTGCGTTCGGGGTGACGTGGTAAAAGTCCGCGCGGATTTTCGTCTGCTTTATATGTCACTCCGACGCCCCCACGCGTCACCACGGCGTCCCCATACGTCACCCCGAGCGCAGTCGAGGGGTGACGCGGTTCCAAAAGATTTTGCGCCGAACGACGAGGTTCAACCCCCACCCCTGCCCCGCCCCCTTCAAAGGGGGCAGGTATGTTAGGAGCGAATAGCGGGGGGACGTAGGCGCAAAAGATTTTGTGCGAAGCTATAAATTACTTGCGCGAGGAGGGTTTCCCTCCGCTGCGCGACCCAATTTGCGCGACACCTCGCGCTTATTGTTCGGGCAAGCGATTGAGAGGACCAAGAGGGTTTCCCATGCGAGAAACTTTCCTCGCACGATTTTTTTGCCGAATGAGTCGGGGGCGGACCCTCACCCCTACCCCTCCCCCTTACGCAGGGGGAGGGCATGTGGTGTGGCTGTGCGCCCCCCTTACGCAAGAGAAGGGCAAGAGCGGGAAGCGTGAGGGGGCACGACAGGAGCGATGGACAGGGGTGAGGGTCCGCTCAGTTCGGCACGAGCAAAAAAATCGTGCGAAACCTTACTTGAAATATTTCACCGCGCTTTCGAAGAGCTTCATGTCGTAATTCCCGGGGACGTTCCTGTAAAGCCCCGCGCCCTTGCGCTCGGCGTGCCCCATCTTGCCGAAGATCCTGCCGTCCGGCGAGAGGATGCCCTCGATCGCATAGGCGCTGCCGTTGGGATTGAAGCGCACGTCCGCCGTGGGACTGCCCGAAAGGTCGACGTATTGCGTCATGATCTGCCCCTTCGCCGCAAGTTCCCGCACGAGCGATTCGGAGGCAACGAACTTCCCCTCGCCGTGGGAGACGGGAACGGAGAAGATGTCCCCCGCCTCCACCCCCGCAAGCCACGGGGATTTGACGGAGGAGACGCGCACCCGCACGATGCGGCTCTGGTGCCGTCCGATATCGTTATAGGTGAGGGTCGGGCAAGTTTCGTCGGTATCCATGATCTTGCCGTAGGGAACGAGCCCGAGCTTTACGAGCGCCTGGAAGCCGTTGCAGATGCCGCCCATCAGCCCCGAGCGGACGTTTAAGAGGGTCTCGATCTCCTCCTTTACGGCGGGGTTTCGGAAGAATGCGGTGATGAATTTGCCCGAGCCGTCCGGTTCGTCCCCGCCCGAAAAGCCGCCGGGGATGAAGACGATCTCGGTGTAGCGGCAAGCATAGGCGAACTCGTCCACCGAGCGGGCGACCTCGTCCGCCGAGCCGTTGCGCACGACGAAGATCTTCGCCTCCGCGCCCGCATCCTCGAACGCCTTCGCCGTGTCGTACTCGCAGTTGGTGCCCGGGAAGACGGGGATCAGCACCCGCGGGCGGGTGTAGCGCACGTCGGGGACCAAAAAGCTGTGGCGGGAATAGGTGAACTTTTCCGCCTTCTCCCTCTTCGCCGCGGGCGGATCCAAGGGGTAGACGGGCTCGAGCTTTTGCTCGTAAACCCTTTCGATCTCTCCGAGGGAGACTGCCTCGCCGCGGTAGGCGATATGGGGCGTTTGGACCGTTTTACCGAGGACCATGCCCGCGTTTGCTCCCTCATCAAGCTCCATGACGAAGGAGCCGTAGGAATAGCCGAAGATCTCGGACATGGATACCCCGTCTGCGTATTCGAAGCCCACCCCGTTCCCGAGACAGCTCTTGAAGATCCCCTCCGCGATCCCGCCGTAAACGGGGGTAAAACAGGCGAGGACCTTCCCCTCCCGCATGAGGCGGGTGACAAGGGCGAAGTTCTCTTTTACGGACTTCGGGACGGGCAGGCCGTTTTCATCGTACTCGGGTTTTAAGACGGCGACGCCGTGCCCGGCGCCCTTGAATTCGGGGGAAACAACCTCCCCCGCCTTCCCCGTCGTCACCGCAAAGGAGACGAGGGTGGGAGGGACGTCGAGCTGTTCGAAGGTGCCGCTCATCGAATCCTTGCCGCCGATCGCCGCAACGCCTAAATCCGTCTGCGCCTTGAATGCGCCGAGGAGGGCGGCAAGCGGGATCCCCCACCTCTTCGGGTCGTGCCCGAGGCGGAGGAAGTATTCCTGGAAGGAGAGGTAGACATCCTCGAAGGAGGCGCCCGTCGCGATGAGTTTGGAGACGCTCTCGAGAACGGCGAGGTATGCCCCGTGATAGGGACTCTTCTCCGTGATATACGGATTGCCGCCCCATGCCATGTAGGAGACGTCGTCGGTGTGCCCCTTTTCGGAGGAGATGAGATGGACCATCGCCTGCGGCGGGGTAAGCTGGTACTTCCCGCCGAAGGGCATGAGGACGGTGCCCGCGCCGATCGTCGAATCGAAGCGCTCCGCAAGCCCCCGCTTGGAGCAGACGTTGAGGTCGCCCGCGAGCCTCTTCATCCCCTCCGCAAAATCCGCGGGGGTCTCCCTCTCGTAGGGCTTCGGGGCGGGGACGGCGGCTTCCGCGTGCTTCTCGGCGCCGTTGCTGCTTAAAAATTCGCGGGAGATATCGACGACCGTCTTCCCGTTCCAATTCATTTTGAGACGGGGGCTTTCCGTCACTTTCGCGACGGCGGTCGCCTCGAGGTTTTCGGCGTGGGCAAGGGCGATGAACCGCCCCGCATCTTCCGCCGCGACGACCACCGCCATGCGCTCCTGCGATTCGGAGATCGCAAGCTCGGTGCCGTCCAAACCCTCGTATTTTTTGGGGACGAGGTCGAGATCGATCTCAAGCCCGTCCGCGAGTTCGCCGATGGCGACGG
>CANRFW010000093.1 GCA_947630035.1 uncultured Clostridia bacterium
GACGAATATCCTCTTCATTTGCGGCGGGGCGTTCGTGGGGCTTGATAAGATCGTCGGCGCCCGGAAAGACGATTCGGGCCTCGGCTTCGGCGGGAAGGTGAAGCTCGGCGAGAACGAGGTGGACTACACCCTTCTCGACGACGTCAAGCCGCAAGATCTCACGAAGTTCGGGCTTATCCCCGAGTTTGTGGGGCGCGTACCCATCGTCGTCGCCCTGCAGGCGCTCGACGAAGACGCCCTCGTCTCCATCCTCACACAGCCCAAGAACGCGATCATCAAGCAGTATCAGAAGCTCGTGGGGCTTGACGGGGTGAAACTAACGGTGGAAGACGGCGCAGTCCGCGAGATCGCGAACACCGCGATAAGATTGAAGACGGGCGCGCGCGGCCTCCGCACGATCATCGAGGGGCTGATGACGGACGTCATGTTCGATATCCCTTCGCAGAAGAACGTGGAGGAAGTGATCATCACGCGGGAGTGCGTGGAGAAGGGGGCAAAGCCCCGGCTTGTGTTCAAGCAATCCGCCTGATTTTCTTGGGTTACGCCGCCGCGGGGGATTTTCGTTCGGGTTACGGAGACCCTGCGGGGAGATGAGGTTTCTCCGCTTACGGGTTCCCGCCCCGACGGCGGAACGCCGTTCCCGATAAACGCAATGGGGGACAGCTATTCCCGATAACCGACAGCGCGGAATCGCTATTCCCGACGACCGAAATTGAAAGAGCCGCTCCGCGGCTTTTTTCTTTTACATTATTATAGTTTTACGCTCACGCCCCCTTGCCAACCCCTTGAGGGGTGGGTGGCTCGCCGCTTTTGGCGGCGAGACGGAAGGGGTGTTCTCTGCCCCGCGCCGCCCCCGTCGCCCCGCCACGATACGTCATGTCGAGCGTAGTCGAGACATGACGTATGCGAGCGGCCGCCCCGTTCTGCTCCTCATACCGACGCCGCGTAGCGGCGGAGTGTATCTTTCATGGGAAGATTCACTCACTCCGCCTACGGCTCCGTTCGGAATGAGGAACGCCGTTGCCACGCCCCGCCTCTCCGCGTCACCCCTCGACTACGCTCGGGGTGACGTACAAAAGAGGCCCGTTCTGCTCCTCTACGTCACCCCGAGCCGCCGCGCCGCCCGCAACTGCGGGCGGCGCGGCGCGTCGAGGGGCCTCATGGAAACAAAAGGGCGAGATTCCTCCGCCGCAAAGGGCGCGGCGTCGGAATGACGTAGTGGATCGCATGCGCGGCGTCGGAATGACGTACGCGGCTGCCCGCCCCCGTCCCCTGCCCCCCGTCTCTCGTCCGCCGCCATTCCCCGTATTCCCGTAAATCCCCCATAAAAGCGGAATTGCTTTGTCAAAAGGTAAAAAATTTTATATAAAATCAAACCTTTCTATTGACACTTTCGCCCACGCGTGATAAAATAGCGTTGTACGCACAGTTTATGCGTATAATAATCTAAGGGGAGTTATTGTTATGAAAAAGCACTTGTGGCACATTCTTACGGCTCTCCTCCTTGTCTGCCTCACGGCAGGCGTAGCGGCTGCATGCCGTAACGACGAACCCACGCCCAAGACGTACACGGTTACGTATGTCGGCGGCGAGGGGACGACGGGCACGGCTCCCGCAGGGGGAAAGTATAAAGAGGGTGCGGAAATTACGGTTGCGGATGAAGGCACCCTTGAAAAGGAGGACAATACGTTCGCGGGTTGGAACGACGGCGATAAGACTTACGCCGCCGGTGCGAAGTACACGATGCCCGCCAAGGACGTGACCTTCACCGCACAGTGGACGCCGGACAGCACAGAGGAGGATACCTATGAAATCACCTTCTCCGTCAACGGACACGTTGCACGTTATGGCGTCAGCGTTGTGCAAGGCGAGGCGATCGGTACGCAACTGCCCGATCCCGCGGATTTAGGCGACGCCGGCAATATTGCCGACCTTATTCCTTACGGTAAAGTACTCACGGGTTGGGCTACGTCCGAGGGCGGAACCGCAATCGACGGAACGTGGATCCCCACGGAGGACACCGTTCTCTATGCCCTTCTCGGCGAGGGTGAGAAGATCACGCTTGCCTATGCGGCGGGCGAGGGTACCGGTACGCAGACGGCAAAAGAGACCGAGACCACGCGTTTCGAAGAAAGCGGTTGGGTCCTTCTTCCCGAATGCAACTACACGGCTACGGGCAAAGTTTTCGGCTATTGGACGGTCGGTTCGGGCGAAAATGCGCAGAATTTTGCTGCAACTGCCTATGCAAATCTCCCCGAACTTGAGACTTTTGCCGTAGACGGCACCGTAACTTTCACCGCCCATTGGCTTACGCAGGAGGAGCTTGACGAGATCACCGGCACGTTGACTTTGCAGGATGCGGAGACGAACCCCACCAAAACCCAAGTTCTTAAGGGCGTTGCGGGCGATAACATCGCTCCCGCGACTTTCGTGTTCCCCGCATGTCCGTTCACGGCTCCCGCGGGCAAGGCGTTCTCCCATTGGGAGTATATGGCAGTAGAGTATGAACCCGGAGTCCGTGAGGAGTTCCCGAAAAAAGGTACCGCTGTTGCAATTTGGGAAGATTCGGACACGCCTGCGACGAAATACACCGTAACGTTTGATAAAAACGCGGGGGGGGACAACACTGTTAGCGGCATGCCCGCAAACGCCACGAATGTGGAAGCGGGCGAGTACACGATCCCCGACGAAGAGCCTACCCGCACGGGGTACGACTTCCTCGGCTGGACGCTGAACGCGAACGGTGAAGGCACCGTCTATAAGAAAGGCGGCACCAACACGAAATTGCAGGTCAGCGATAACGTCACCCTTTACGCGAAGTGGGTGCAGGTATTTTCCATTACGTTCAACGGGAACGGGGACAGCGTAACCAATTTGCCCGATAACGTAGAGAAGATCGCCAAGGGTACCACCTACACAATTCCCGACAAGACCCCCGTTTACACGGGTTACGACTTTGTGGGTTGGACGACGGACCAAGGCGGCACCGGCGACGTCTACAAGCACGGCGATAGCGCCCACGGTTCGATCGTTGTGGATGCAAATATAACTTTTTATGCAAAGTGGACGGAGACCACTCCCGAGACCTACACCGTCACGTATGACCCGAACGCCCCCGCAGGCAAGAGCGATACGGACGTTAAGAAAATGCCCGCGGCGGCGAGCAACGTGAAGGGAGCGTACACCATTCCCGATGACGAACCCGAACTCAATGGCTACGCGTTCAAGGGCTGGACGACGGATGAGGCCGGCGCCCAAACCCTCTACAAGAAAGACGGCGACCACAAGACGTTGCAGGTCAATGACAACGTCACCCTTTATGCGCAGTGGGTACAGGTATTCTCCATTACGTATGACCCGAATGCCCCCGAGGGCAAGAGCGATAGTGACGTTCAGAAAATGCCCGAACCCTTGACGGAAGGCAACTTGAAGACCGGCGATACGTACACCGTTTCCACAACCGAACCCACGCTCGATGGTTACGACTTCAAGGGTTGGACGACGGATAAGAACGGCACCGGCACCGTCTACAAGAGCGGAACGGACAACAACACGGTCACGATCGCAGACGCAGACATTACTCTCTACGCCAAGTGGGAGAAGCAATCGGAACCCGCTGTGAAACACACCGTCACACTCAATGCGAATGCGGGGTCGGACAATGTTGAGGGTATGCCCGAACCTGCAATGTTTTCCGTGGACGAGGGTGAGTATTACACTATCCCCAATGTTACTCTTACCCGCGCCAACTACGACTTTAAGGGTTGGACGACCGAAGCCAATGCCGAAAGCCCTATCTACAAGTATAACGACGAACAGTACGGCAGGATTTTGGTAAACGACGATATTACCCTCTATGCGAAATGGGAGTCGACAGTGGTCGAACCCGAGACGCACGAGTACACCGTCAAATTCTGGGAGACCAAGGACGAGTACACGGGTAGCCCCAAAGGCACCAAGACGTTCTTGATTGCGGATAATGTACCGATCACGGACGACACGGAGTACGTTCTCGGCCCCATTGAGAAAGCGAACTATACCTTCAAAGGTTGGTATTTTAGCGACGATATCGCTTATCAGGCAGGTTTCGTTCCCTCCGACCACCATACGGAGTATGTGATCAACGTCTATGCTACATGGGAATTGGACGACGAGATTACGGTGGAGAGCATCACGACGACGAATTTCACCAACAACGAGCCTCCGTATGTCTATCCCGAGAAGTTGAAAGAGGGCGAGATCCTTACGCTCGCAAGCGACAACATGCAGTTCTCCGACAAAGAGAACAGTACGAGTATTGAGTGGCGCGGCATTCACTTCTACCTCACCGACGGTGCGCCGGCGGCAGGGGCACTTTCCGGGAATTGGGCAATGCTGCTCTACAATAACTTCATCAATGGTACGGACACGACAACAGGCAAGCTCTCCGCGACCAATGCGCTTCACTTTACCGTTGTCAATGATTATATCGGATTCCCCGATACAGATTATTGGTGGGTCGAGAGCCTTCGCGAGATCATGACGAAGGGGACGAATATCTCTCTGAAAGCCGTTCTTGATTTCAGCACCAAGACGAGGATCATGGTCGAATACACGCTTACGGCGAACTTCAAGGCTTGGCACAGCGACGGCGGCGATCCCGCCAAGGCGGTGCAGTATGACACGGAGGCGACGAAATCCTTTGTCTCCCGCTACTACATTACGCCCGCTTCGGGCAACACGCTTGCAAGCGAGTATACGGTTGCAGTCGGCGGTGAAAAGGCAAGTGTTATGACGGTGACTTTGAAGCGCACCGCCCACACCCATAACTTCGGCAGCGGTTTGTATTGCAACGGGTGCGGCGCGATCAATCCCGAGCATAGCCACAACTACGTCAACGGGCTTTGCGCGTGCGGTGCGATCTCCGCGGAGACCGAGGGCTTTACCGCGGCGAATTGGAGCAAGGCGACGACGGGCTTCTTGATTGCCGGTGAAAAATATGACGTTCCCCAAACGTTGGAAGCCGGACATACAATGTTTTTGATCGGTACGCAGACAAGCAACATTGCCGCCGACGGTTGGGCGAATTGGCACAATCTTTGCTGGGAGCTTCGCGATAACGCGGCGGACGTCAACGGCTACACGGGACGTACCGACAACTTCGGTTGGTCGTTCGGGACTTCGCCGTTCTCGAATTGGAATGCGCCCGGCGATCCGGGCGGACAGCATACCGGAACTTCCTCGAATGTCAAACTCGCCACCTGCGCCGTAAACAACAATAAGGCGTATGCCGATCCGTTCAATGCGGATGTGTTCAAGCAGATCGTGAAGAATGCGAATTGGTATCTTGAGATCGATTATACGGAGAATACGCGCGTGCTTGTCACCCTCGTAATGTCCGCGATCGACGGACCTTTCCAAGGCGCAACCTACACGTGCCAGGTGCAGATCAACTGCAACACGGCAGGATCGCCCGCCGCGATCAAAGTCGATATCGGCGCCGACGCGAACGTGACCTACTCGGTTACGGGCTACAAGGTTGTTTGATCGGAAATAAACCTTGATCTCCGTTCTCCGTTCGGGAGGACAGAGGGCGCGCGGTGGGGTGCGGTCAAGACGGCTCCACAGGCGAAAACAAAAGAACGATCCCGCGGGTCTCCCGCGGGATTTTTCTGCGCCCGCCCCCTCCGCGGGAGGGGGCGGGCGCGAACCGCTTATATACGTCACCCCGAGCGTAGTCGAGGGGTGACCGCATTACCGCACGTCACCCCTCGACTGCGCTACTTCGCCTATGGCTCGTGCCGCCCTTGGATAGCATTCATAGCTGCGGGCGGGGCGACATGACGTGCGTCCTG
>CANRFW010000094.1 GCA_947630035.1 uncultured Clostridia bacterium
CCGCGAACGGCAAGAAGGGGTGCGCCATTCTCCTCGACTGCAAGACCCTCGAGCGGGAATACGTGCCCGTCCGCCTCGGCGGCTGCGCCCTCGTCATCGCCAACTGCAACAAGCCCCACGCCCTCGTCGAGAGCAAATACAACGAGCGCCGCGCGGAGGTGGAGGAAGCGCTTTCCATCATCAAGAGCGTGAAGCCCGTCTCCTGCCTTGCGGACCTCACGCCCGCGGACTTTGCGGCGGTGGGCGGCGTTCTCCGCGGGAAAATTTACGACCGCGCCAAGCACGTCGTGGAGGAGTGCGACCGCGTGAACCGCGCCGTCGCCGCCATGAAAGAGGGGAGGATGGAGGACCTCGGCGCCCTCCTCAATGCCTCCCACGCCTCCCTCAAAGACCTCTATGAAGTGACGGGCAAGGAACTCGATTCCCTCGCCGCCGCGGCGCAGGCGCACCCCGCCTGCCTCGGCTCCCGCATGACGGGCGCAGGCTTCGGCGGATGCACCGTTTCCCTCGTAAAACGCGACGGGGTGGAGGACTTCAAGGCATACGTTGCGGAGCGTTACACCCGCGAGACGGGGTACCCCGTCACCTTCTACGAGACGGAGATTGGCGACGGTATCACGGCGGAAAAGCTCGATTAAACGCAGATTTCGCCCATTTGCGAAGTACTATGCGTGACATAATAGACCAAAAACGCGGCTTCCCGCCGCGTTTTTTCAATTTATCAAACACCTCGTCACCCCTCGACTGCGCTCGGGGTGACGTACACGGTATGTCTCCCGATCTCATAAACACGTCGCCCCGAGCGCAGTCGAGGGGTGACGCGTTTTATACAGTTATCCCTCGGCTCCCCCTCGAGGAGAAGCTGTCACCCGTCTCCAACCTCTCGGCTTCTCCTTGAGGAGAAGCTCCGCCGCGCTTTTGCGGCGGTGATGAGGTGTATAAAATTGTCCGCCACCTCATCCGTCCCCTGAGGGGACACCTTCCCCTCGAGGGGAAGGCAAGGGTCGGGGAAGGCATGGGTGTGTGCTGCAAGAGCGCCCTCCCGCCGTGATACATATCCCGCCGCGGGGCGCGCATAAAATGGGAGCGTGGACGGGCGGAAAAAGAGAAAACGGAGGCGGGGGCTGGTGCTTTCCCTTGCGGCGTTCGCGCTGATCGGCGCGTGCGTCGCCATGCACCTCAACGTCACGCGGGTCCTGAAGTCCATCGCCGAGGCGTCGATGCGCTCCATCACGACGGTCGCCGTCAACGATGCCGTCTATTACACCCTCTCCGATTCCGTCCGCTACGAGGACCTCGTAACCGTGCAGAGGGACGGGGAGGGCAATGTCAGCTCCATCACCTCCAACGCCCTCCAGATCAACCGCATCGCCCGCGACACGGCGTACATGTCGCAGGAGAACTTGCAGACGATGAGCGAGGGCGGCATCGAGGTCCCCCTCGGGGCGTTCACGGGGGTGGAGGCCTTGGCGGGCTTCGGGCCTCGGGTCAATATCCGCATCATCCCCATTTCCAACGTCGCCTGCCGCTTCGTTTCCTCCTTCGAGAGCGCGGGGATCAACCAGACCAAGCACTCCGTCTACCTCGAGATCGTCGCCGATATCTCCATCGTAATGCCGGCCGCCACGAGCAATTTCGCCTCCTTAACGGAGGTCCTCATCTGCGAGAGCGTCCTCGTCGGCAAGGTGCCCGAGAGCTATTTGCAGGCGGATATTTTCGGGGACGGCTACTCCCTTGCCCCGCCCGTCAGCTCTCCGTGAGGGTGCGGATGAGGGCAAGAATGCGGGGTGTACCGCTCGTTACCGTGCAATTTTCGAGGGACGCGCGCAGCCCTTCGTCAGAAAAGAGCGCTTTTATCTCCTCATTCAGGTTCCCGAGGTTCTCTTCCGGGAGGACGCGGCACAGCCCCTTTTCGGCAAAATAGCGGGCGTTTTCGATCTGATCCCCCCGCGAACCGCGGGCGAGCGGGACGAGCAGGGCGGGCTTTTTGAGGACGAGCAGCTCGAAGAGGGTGTTGCTCCCCGCACGGCACAAGACGCAGTCGGCGCAGGCGTAGGCGCTCCCCATGTCGTTCTCGAATTCCCGCTGGACATACCCCTCGGGGGGAGAGGGCAGAAGGTCCTTTCCGCAGAGGTGGAGGATGCGGCAAAAGGGGAGGAGGGCGGAGAGATTTTCCCGCACCGCTTGGTTGAGTACGCGGCTGCCGCTCCCGCCGCCGAGGACGAGGAGAACGTTGTCGCGGGGGGAGAAGCCGTATTTCTTCCTTGCCCGCTCCCTGTCCCCGCAGAGGATCTCCTTGCGCACGGGGGAGCCGACGCACTTCCCGTTGCGGAAGATTGTTGCCGTCTCGGGGAAGGAGGTGAGGACCGCCTCGCACTTTTTTGCGATGAGCTTGGTACACAGCCCGGGGGAGAGGTCGCTCTCATGGGTGAGAACGGGGATATGCAGGCGGTGCGCCGCCCACACGGCGGGGTAACTCGCAAAGCCGCCCTTGGAGAACACGAGGTCGGGGCGGTCCTTTTGGAGGAGGGACAGGGCGAGCCTCTTCGCCCGGTGAAGGCGGAGGGGGATGGAAAGGTTGGAGAGGGAGAAGCCCCGCACGAGCTTGGGGGTGTCCACCTCCAAAAAGGGGAAGCCCGCCCCCGTCACGAGCCTCTTCTCGATGCCGCCCGTCCCCATATACCCGAGCCTTGCCGCATACTTCAGTTCCCGCATGAGGGCGAGATTGGGGACGACGTGCCCCGCGCTCCCGCCTCCCGTAAACAGAATGTATTTCACATTCCACAGTATATTCCGCCCGCAGGTTTTTATTGAAAAACCCCGCTCTCCTTTCAGAGGGCGGGGCGATTTTCTTATGAATGTTACGTTTTCCGCGTCCTCGCGCGGTGCCGCTTGAGAACATGGGCGAGGATCACCCCGTAACAGAAGAGGAAGAGGAGAACGGAGATATACTGCGAGGTGCTGATGCCGAAGAGGATCCCGCGGTAAACGTCTCCGCGGAAGCACTCGAGGGTGAACCGCGCCACGCTGTAGAGGAGGGCGAAGAGGAGAGCGGAGCCGCCGCGGGGCTTCGCCGTATAGAAGAGGATCTCGCACGCAATGAAGATGACGACGAGGCACAGCGATTCGATGAGCTGTACGGGGAGGTAGTGGGTGGGGTCTCCCGCGGGGTGGTTGGGGGAATCGAGGTAGACGACGAAAAACGGCCCTTCCGTCACGATGCCGTGGCAGCAGCCCGCGATGAGGCACCCGATCCTCCCCACGGCAAGCCCGAGCGCAAGTCCCCCCGCAAAGAGGTCGAGGAAAGCGCCGAGCGGCTTTTCGAAGAGTTTGCAATAGAGGAGTACGGCAAGCCCGCCGAACACCATCCCCCCGTAAAAAGTCCCCCCGTTGAGAAGCGCGATGGCGGTTTTTAAGGTGAGATTTCCCGCCGCGGGGAGCTGGGGGAGGGAGGTAACAAAGTACAAAAGTTTTGCGCCGAAGATCCCGCCCACGGTGGCGAACACCCCCGCGAGCAGCACATCGCGGTAGCGCGCGCCGCACCGCTTGGTTTGGATGAGGGAGACGGCGGCGGCGACGAGCAGCCCGAGCGTCATGAACACGATATAGTACCCGACGCGCAGACTCCCTATGGAAAAATAACTCGACGAAATGACCATGCTCTTTACCCGCTTCGATTGTATCACACAGAAGGCGGGTTGTCAACCCCTCGGGCGGCGGCGGGCGAAAAGGGGGTAAAAATCAAATTGGGGCTTGAAAAAGGGCGCGGCGTGTAGTATAATGGAAAAAAGGAGGGAAGACGAATGAAATACGTGATTGCGCTCGACGCGGGTACGACGAGCATCCGCGCCTATCTCTATGACGTAGCGGCGGGCAAATTCGTGTTCAGCGCGAGCCGCGAGACGGCGCTCTCCTACCCGCACCCCGGGTGGGTGGAGCAGGATGCCGACGAGATCTACTTCAAAGCGGCGGAGTGCCTCGCGGAGTGTGCCGCGGCGGGAGCGGGGGAGATCGCGGGGATCGGCATCGCCAACCAGAGGGAGACGGTCGTCTTATGGAATGCCGAGACGGGCGAGCCCATCTGCCCCGCCATCGTCTGGCAATGCCGCCGCACGAGCGCCTTCTGTGCCTCCATCCCCGAGAAAAAGAGGGAGGAGATCGCACAGAAGACGGGGCTTCACCCCGATGCGTATTTCTCCGCAAGCAAGATAAAGTGGTGCCTCGACCATGTTCCCGCCGCGCAAAAGCTCCTCCGCGAGGGGAAATTGTGCGCGGGGACGGTGGATAGCTACCTCATCGCCCGCTTCACCGAGGGGCAGAGGTTCGTCACCGACCACACCAACGCCTCCCGCACCATGCTCTTCGACCTCAACACCCTCGATTGGGACGGGGACCTTCTCCGCTATTTCGGCATCCCGCGGGAGATCCTTCCCGACCCCCTTCCGTGCGACGGCGTGTTCGGCGCCATGGAACTCGGCGGGGTGCGCGTCCCCATTGCGGGCGTGGCGGGGGACCAGCAGGCGGCGCTCGTGGGGCAGGGCGCCCTCGGCGACGGCGACGCGAAAATCACCTACGGCACGGGGCTTTTCCTCCTCTTTTCGACGGGTACGGCACCCGTCCGCTCCAAAGGGGGGCTTCTCACCACCGTCGCCTGCACCCTCGACGGGGAGACCCGCTACGCCCTCGAGGGGAGCGTGTTCAACGCGGGAAGTTCGGTGCAATGGCTGCGCGACGGGCTTCAATTTCTCCGCTCGAGCGCCGAGAGCGAGGAGGTGGCCCGCTCGGTGGAGGACGCGGGCGGGGTGTACTTCGTGCCCGCCTTCACGGGGCTCGGCGCACCCCATTGGGACGGCGAGGCGAGGGGACTTCTCTGCGGCATCACCCGCGGGACGGGCAGGGCGCACATTGTGCGCGCCGTCCTCGAGAGCATCGCCTACAGCGCGCGCGAACTCATCGACTGCATGACGGCGGAGAGCGGGATCGCCCTGCGCTCCATCAAGTGCGACGGGGGAGCTTCGGACAACGACTTCCTCATGCAGTTTCAGGCGGACGTGCTCGGCATGATCGGGGAGGAGGAATTTTTGCGCGAACGTCCCCCGAAGCGGGTCTTTACCCCCTCCGAAGAGCGTGGGAGATTCGAGGAACTCTACCGCGGCTATCAGGCCGCCGTCCGCCGCACCCTCTTAAAAGCAGACCGTTAAGCGCCGTGCCGCCCGCCCGCACACAGCCCGCTAAACGGCACGCAACCCGCCCGCACACAGCCCGCCGAGCGCCGCGCCGCCCGCCCGCACACAGCCCGTTAAACGGCACGCAACCTGCTTGCACACAGCCCGTTAAGCGGCACGCAACCCGCTTGCACACAACCCGCGAAACGGAAAAAGTAGGGAATGAACCGCTTTTTGCACCGTTTGCGAAGTACTATGTCTAACATACTATTCCGTTTCCGCGCTTGGATCTTCCTCCGAGCGCGGCTTTTTACTGCCCTTGTCGGTTCGCCGTCCGCGTATGGCATATCGCGCCTCCCGTGTACGTCATATCGCGCCGCCCGTGTACGTCATATCGCGCCGCCCGTGTACGTCATGTCGAGCCGCCCGTGTACGTCACCCCGAGCGCAGTCGAGGGGTGACGTACGGAAGCGCCGTCCTCCCGTACCCATTCACCCCCGCGGCGGCTCTCCGCATAGGATGGCGTGCGCCCCCATTCGGGCGGGGAGGAGGCATGGGAAAATACTTCGGCACGGACGGTTTCCGCGGCAAGGCGAACGTCACACTCACCGCGGTACACGCCTTTCGCATCGGCCGGTTCCTCGGCAGTTATTTCACGGAGA
>CANRFW010000095.1 GCA_947630035.1 uncultured Clostridia bacterium
TTACGCCTTTGCGACGGCGGCCGTCCGTACGGCGGAGAACGGCGGGGACTTCTGCGCGCGGGTGAAGGCGCTCTGCGGGACGGAAGTCGAGGTCGTCTCGGGCGGGGAGGAGGCCCTCCTTGCCCTCTCGGGTGCGCTCGGGGACAGGGACGGCGGGATCGTCGACGTCGGCGGCGCGAGTACCGAAGTGTGCCTGCGGAAGGGGGGCGGCATTGCATTGCGGGCAAGTTTTCCCGTCGGCGCGGTGCGGCTCTACGACCTGTGCGGCGAGGACCGCGCCCGTCTTCTTTCCGAGATCGGAAGCAGGATCGGAACTTTGCCCTCCCTTATGGGCGAAAAAATTTACGCGGTGGGGGGGACGGCGAGTACGCTCGCCTGCGTCCTCCTCGGGCTGAAGGAGTACGACGCCGCCCGTCTTCAGGACTTTCGCATGGGGGCGGAGGAACTTTCCGCACTCGCGGAGAACCTTCTCACTCTTTCGGCGGCCCGACGGAAGGAGATCGTTGGGATGGACCCCGCGCGGGCAGACGTCATCGCGGGCAGCGCCCTCCTCCTTTCGGAGATCGTAAAAAAAGCGGAGCTTTCGGAGGTGTATTTCTCCGACCGCGATAACCTCGAGGGTTACCTCGTGCGGAGGGGACTTGCATGAGCGGAAGAGCAAAACGAAACCTCATCCTTGCCGCAAGCGTGCTTTTGTTCCTTGCGGCAACGGCGGGCGCCTGCCTTTTGTTGTATTTTTATGCAGAAGGAAGGCTTGATTATGCACTGTTTGCGGTTGCCCTGCTGTGCGAAGTCCTCGGCATACCCGTCCTCTTCCACGAGGCGGGGCACCTCCTTTTCGGACTTTTCGCGGGGCTTCGTCCCGTGTCCTTCTCTTTCGGATGGTTTACGGTCTCCCGCGGCGGCGTTCGTTTCGGGCGGAATGCGGGCGCGGGGGAGACCCGCATGCTTCCGAAAAACCCCAAGGGCTTGCGCGGAAAAATTGCCTTTTTCTCTCTCGGAGGAGCCGTATGCAACCTTCTTTTCGGGGCATTGTTTTTCCTCCTCTTCTTCCTCTTGCCCTTCCGCAGCGTCCTGCTCTTCTTTGCGGAGCTTGCGCCTTTCTTCCTCTGCGAGGGGGTGTGCGCCCTCCTGCCCGCAGAGCTTCCCGCGGGGCCTACGGACGGCGCCGTTCTCCTCGGGATCGTAAAAAGGACCCCCGATGCGGAGGTCGCGCTCCGGGTGATGGCGGCGCAGGGCATGCTCGTTTCCTCGGGCTATGCCTCTCTCCCGCGCGAACTTCTCTTTTCCGCGCCCGTCGTAAGGGAAGATCTGCCCGCCTTTCTCGCCCTTTCGGAGCTGAAGTGGCAATTCCTCTGCGCAGCGGGGGAGGACGCCCTCCCCGAACTCGTGCGTTTCGTCCGTCTCACGGAGTATCTCCCCGATGCCGCCCGACGCGAGGCCCTTTTCGACGTGGCGCTCGCCGTCCGCGCGGAGGGGTACGAATTGCCCGACGACTGCGTTGAGACCGTGCGGGAGGGGGAGGCCCTTTTGGACGACGTGGCCCTCGTAAAGCGCAAAACGGAGAAGGAATGGATGATCGGCATCGGGGAGTTCCGCGCCGCTCTCTTTGCCCGTATGCAAAACAAGACATAAGAAAAGGAACCCCGCCCTTTCGGAGTTCCCCTGAATTTTTCATAGGACTGTTTGCCCGCGTTTACTCGGTGAGGCCGAGAAGATAGTCGGCAGACACGTTGAAGTAATGCGCAAGTTTGACGATGTTGTGCGCGGTAGGATCGCTCTTATTGGTTTCCCAATAGCATACAATTCCCAAGCTCACGTTCAGATCGCGCGCGACGGTCGCCTGGGAGAGACCACGTTCTTTTCTCAATTCCATGAGTCTTTCGGAAAAAATTTTCATACACCCATTATACTATTTTTCGACAGAGAAAGCAATAGTTTGGCCGTGAAAATTCTACGAAATTGTTGAAATCTTGTAAAAAGTTTGTTACAAACCTGTCACTCGGGAGGGAGGTGTAAAAAATGCCGAAGATCTTGTTCGTCTGCCACGGGAATATCTGCCGCTCGCCGATGGCGGAGAGTATCGCCGCCCACCTCATCAAAAGGCTTGGGATAGACGCGCAGGTCGCCTCCGCCGCCGCGAGAACGGATGCCCTCGGTCTTCCGCCCGACTCCCGTGCCGCGGAGGAGCTTTATAGGAACGGCGTGCCCCTCGTCCCGCACCGCGCCCGCCTCCTCACGCGGGAGGACGGGGTGAAGTTCGACTATATCATCGGCATGGATGAATACAACCTGCGCGACATAAGGCGGATCGTGGGGGACTGTCCCGCCCGCGTGCGCCTGCTCCTCGCCCGCCCGGTCGCCGACCCGTGGTATACGGGGGACTTCGCTGCGGCGTACCGCGATATTTACGAGGGTTGCTCCGCACTTTTAAGGGAGTTTATCCGCTGAATTTGTGCGCGCCCGATTGACAAACGCGCGTGCGGGAGATATAATGGTAAAGCTATGAAAACTGTCTTCACGCCGCTGCCCCTCGGCGCAGCGGAGATCACCGATAAGCTCTGCAAAAACGCCTTCGAAAGGGAGGCGGAATACCTTCTCTCCCTCGAGGGAGAGCGCCTTCTTTGCGGTTTTTACGAGAACGCCGGGCTTCCCGCGCCCCGCCCCCGTTACGGCGGATGGGAGAGCGGGCTTTTGGGCGGGCACACCCTCGGGCACTATCTTTCCGCCCTCGCGCAGGCACAGGCAAACGGCGGCGTCCCAGAAGGTCTCCGCACCAAATTAAAGGAGAGGATTGCTTTTCTCGTTACAGAACTTGCCCGCTGCCAGACGCACGGAAAGGGGGGATTTTTGTGGGGGGCTACGGTTCTCGGCGATGACCCCGAATCGCAGTTCGACTGCGTGGAACAGGGCAAGACGGATATCGAAAAGGAGGCGTGGGTGCCGTGGTACACCATGCACAAGCTCCTTTCGGGTCTCCTCGCCTGCGCCCGCCTTGCGGAGAGCAAGGAGGCGGAAACGGTCGCCCGCCGTCTCGGGGAATGGGCGGCCCGCCGTGCCCTCGGCTGGGACGCCCGCACGCGGAAACGGGTCCTTGCCGTCGAGTACGGCGGAATGAACGACTGCCTCTACGATCTCTACGCGCTCACGGGGGAGGAGAAGTTTGCGGAGGCGGCGCACGTCTTCGACGAGGAGACGCTCTTCGACCGCATCCTCTCGGGGGACGCGAACGTATTAAAGGGCCTCCACACCAACACGACCATTCCCAAAGTGACGGGGGCCGTCAACCGCTTTCTCACCCTCGACGGGAAGGAGATCGGCGGAAAAAGGGTAGATGGGGTGCGATATTTACGGGTCGGGGAGGAGTTTTTCCGCATCGTGACCGAGCGGCACACCTACGCGACGGGCGGCAATTCGGAGAACGAACACTTCGGAGCAGACCTCGTCCTCGACAAAAAGCGCACAAATTGCAACTGCGAGAGCTGCAATGTATACAATATGTTGAAACTTGCCCGCGCTTTGTTTGCCGCAACGGGCAAAATGTGCTATGCGGACTACTACGACAACGCGTTCACCAACGCCGTGCTTCCCTCACAGAATCCCGCAACGGGGATGACGACCTATTTCCAGCCCATGGGCTCGGGATATTTCAAGGTTTTTTCCACCCCATATAGCACTTTTTGGTGTTGTACGGGCAGCGGCATGGAGAGCTTTACAAAACTTTCGGACGGCATGTTCTATACGGACGGGAACGCCCTCTTTGTCGAGAGATACCTCTCCTCCAAGGTTTCCTTCAGCGGGGCGGAGCTTACGATCGATTGCGATTTCCCCTTCTCTGATAGGGCGGTCATAAAGATCCTCCGCGCGGAAAAGCCTCTCCCGCTCGCCTTCCGCGTCCCCGATTGGGCGGACGGCGCGCCCGAACTTTTCAAAAACGGCAGGCACGCGTTCAGTCTCCCCGTCAAGGATCATCTCCGCATTCTCGCCTCGGAGGGGGACGAGATCGAAGTAAAGATCCCCGTCTCCGTCTCCCTCAAAGGACTTCCCGACGGCAAGGACGCATTTGCCTTTTTCTACGGCGGAACTCTTCTTGCGGCCCGCTTCGGAAAGGCGGGCGGGAAGGAGAAGACGACGGGGGTAGACGTGCGCATCCCCGCCCGCAGGTGCGGGAGCGAGAAGGTGTATTTCGAAAATCTCGAAGAGGTGTTTTCGGATCCCTCCGCTTACCTTGTGCGGGAGGGAGAGGATTTCCGCCTCCGCGGGGCGGACAGGGAGCTTGTATTCCGTCCGTATAATCGTATATATAACGAACGGTATGCGATCTATCTCCGCCTCTGCGAGAAACAAAAAAATCCGGAAACTTGCGCAAAAGGGTGAAAGATCGCGCGGAATATGCTATAATGGTAACAGAGATTTTTTAAGAGAGAAGGCGAAAGGCGCAAAGAGGGACAGAGAATATGGGTATAAATACGCTTTATGTGACCGATCTCGACGGGACGCTGCTCACACGGTTCGAGCGGGTCTCCGAATACAGCCGCGAGAGGCTCAACAGGCTTCTCGACCGCGGCCTCCTATTTACCTATGCGACGGCGCGGTCCGCACAGAGCGCCCGTCTCGCCACGGAGGGGGTCTCCTTCCGTGCGCCCGCCATTCTATATAACGGCGGACTTGTTTACGATTTCGGGTCGGGGGAGACCCTCCGCTGCGAACTCTTCCGCGAGGAGGAGAAGAGGGAGGTGTACGGCGTTCTCGCCGAACACGGCGTCGTGCCCTTTGCCTACGGCGCCCTCGAAAAGAACAGGGAGCGGGTCGCATGGCAGCGGGGGAAAGAGACGGAGGGCATGCTCCGCTATCTCTCCCACAGGACGGGGGACGGCAGGCTCGTCTCCGTCTCCTCGGAGGAGGAACTCCTCGCGGGGTATCTCTTCTACTTCAAGTGTATCGGCCCCCGCGAGAGGCTTGAATCGGCGTGGAACGTCCTCAAATACGATCCCCGCTTCATCTGTATCTTCCATCAGGAGACCTATCAGAACGATTTCTGGATGGAGATCTCCCCGCGGACGGCGAACAAATCGGATGCGGTTCGCTTTTTGCGGGACCGCCTCGGCTGTTCCCGTGCCGTCTGTTTCGGCGATACCTCCAACGATTCCGACATGTTCGACGTCTGCGACGAGAAGTACGCCGTGATGAATGCCGACGATTGGCTGAAGGCAAAGGCAACGGGGGTCGTGGGCTATTGCGAGGAGGACGGCGTCGCCAAGTGGCTGGAGGCAAACTCCGGGTTTTAGCTCATAAAAAGAGGGTGATCCCGCGGTAGCCGAGGAAAAAAGTGTAGCAGTTGAGAACGGCAAGCACGGGCATCGCGACCATGAGGAGAAGATTGGAGAGACGGAACCGGTAGGCGAACATGGCGCAGTAGATCGCCGTCGCACCCCCGAAGAGGGCGGCAAGAAAGAGCTTGCTGTCCCCATGCAGGGCGCGCTCGTCTCCCGCTTCGAACGCCTCCCGTTGCGTCTTTACGAGCCAAAAGGCGTAGAAGTTGACGGCGAGGATATAGACGGATAGCAGGATATAGAAGAAGATCACGCATACAGTATGCGCATGCGGAGAGAAACTATCGGCAGGGGAGGAAAGATCATGCAATCTTTGCGGGAACTGTATAAGATAGGGAGAGGACCCTCGAGTTCTCACACGATGGGGCCCGAGCGGGCCGCGCGGGACTTTCTCGCCAAAAACCCGAATGCGGCGCACTACCGCGCCGTACTCTACGGCTCCCTCGCCCTCACGGGGACGGGGCACCTCACGGACAGGGCGATCGCCG
>CANRFW010000096.1 GCA_947630035.1 uncultured Clostridia bacterium
CTGGTATTTGAGGGAGGAGCTTCCCGCATTGATGACGAGTATCTTCATAGGTCACCTCAACGCAGGGTCTGCACCGCGGTGATCGCGACGGCGCATACGATATCGGAGGCCTTGCAGCCGCGGGAGAGATCGTTGAGGGGCTTATCGAACCCTTGGCAGATGGGGCCGATCGCCTCGAACCCGCCGAGCCGCTCCACGAGTTTGTAGCCGATATTGCCCGACTGCAGGTCGGGGAAGATCAGCACGTTCGCATGCCCCGCCACCTTGGAATCGGGCGCTTTGAGTGCGGCGACTTCGGGGACGAGGGCGGCGTCGAGCTGGAGTTCGCCGTCGATCGCAAGGTCGGGCGCCTTCTCCTGTGCGATCTTCGTCGCCTCCTGTACGAGGGTGACGAGGTCGTGCTTGGCGCTTCCCTTGGTGGAGAAGGAGAGCATGGCGACGCGCGGCTCGATGCCCGCGATCGCCTTCGCGCTCTTCGCCGTTGCGATCGCGCAGTCCGCGAGACCCTCGGCGGTATAGGTGGGATTCAGCCCGCAGTCCGCAAACACAAGCAAGCCGTCCTCGACGTATTTGTTGTTGCCGACCATGAGGTTGAAGGAGGAGACGGCCGCAACGCCGGGCGCCGTCTTGATGATCTGCAGCCCGGGGCGCAGGGTGTTCGCCGTGGAGTGGCAGGCGCCCGAGACGAGCCCGTCCACATCGCCGATCTTCAGCATGAGCGCGCCGAAGAAGGTGGGATCTTTCGCCTGCTCCATGGCCTGTTCGGGGGTCATCCCCTTGCTCTTCCGGAGATCGTAGAGGAGGTTCGCATAGGTTTCGAGGTTGGGCGAGGTCGCGGGGTCGATGATCTCCACGTCGTTCAGCTCGATATCGGGGTTATCCGCCTTGATCTTCTCGGCGTCGCCGAGCAGGACGATGCGCGCCAGCCCCTCGTCCGCACATGCCGCCGCGGCCTCGACGACGCGGTGGTCCTCCCCTTCGCAGAGGACGATGCGGCGGTTGAGCGTGGCCGCCTTCTTCTTGATCTCCTCGATGACCGTTCCGCTCTCGGCGAGCTTTCTGCCGAGGGACTTCGCTTGCATCTTCAATTTGTCAAAAAACGCCATAAGAATTTCTCCGTATAATACTTTATTTTTCCGCGCGTTTCGTGTATAATGGAGACAGCGGAAATCGATATCAATATTATACAACGAATTTTCGCGAATGTAAAGGGCGGATGCGGAAAAAAATGGAATTTTGTGCGGTAATTTGCGAGTATAATCCCTTCCACAACGGGCACAGGCGGCAGCTCGCCGAGATGAGGGAAAAGAGCGGGAAAGAGGGCGTGCTGTGCCTCATGAGCGGGAACTTCACCCAGCGCGGGGAGGCGGCGGTGTTCGATAAGTACACGCGCGCCCGCCATGCCGTGGATAACGGGGCGGACGTCGTTTTGGAACTTCCCGCGGCGTTTGCATGCGCCCCCGCCGAACTCTTTGCGGAGGGAGCGGTACATATCCTCGGCAGGATCCCCGCCGTCACCGCCCTCGCCTTCGGATGCGAAAGCGGGGACAGGGAGAGCTTTCTTAAAACCGCCTCCGCGCTTCTGACCGAGGACAAGGCGTTCAAGGCCGCCCTCAAGGAGAACATGAAGGACGGCACCTCCTATATCCGTGCCCGCAACGCCGCCCTCCTTGCGACGACGGATGCGGACGAGAGCCTCCTCACCTCCCCGAACAACCTCTTGGGGGCGGAGTACTGCCGCGCCATTCTTGCGGGCAAGTACCCCATCGAGCCCATTCCCCTCCTCCGCGTGGGGGGCGGGTACGCCGACACCGCGCTCTACCGCGATTTCTCCTCTGCCGCCGCTCTCCGCGCCGTTCTCGGGGACGGCTCGGGCAGGGCGCAGCGGGCATTGAAGCGCAACCTGCCCGCCTCCGTCTTCTCCGCGGCAAAAAATTACCGCCCTATACCCTACGCCGAGGCCGCGCTCTGCGCCCTCGTGACCGCTTCCGCCGAACAGATCGCCGAAACGCCCGACTGCTCGGAGGGACTTGAAAATCGCCTGAAGGCGCTCTCCAAGGGCAATCCCACCCTCGAGGGTATCCTCGAAAAGGCGACGAACAAGCGGTACACCCGCTCCCGTCTCAAGCGCATCCTCCTGCAAAATTTCCTCGGGATACGGCTGAAGGACGTGCGCGAGTACCTCAAAGCTCCCCTCGCGGCGAGCGTGCTTGCCGTGAAAAAGGAGCGCGCGGACGACATTCTCGCCTCTCTCGGCGGGACGGCGATCGTGCGGAAGAGCGATTATGCCCTCCTCAAAAAGGAGGCGCTCGCCTGCTTCGAGACGGACGTGCGCGCAAACGACCTCTACGCCGCCCTCTCGGGCGCCTATACGGGGGACTACCTCACGCAGTTTATTTGACCCCATTGTCGCTTTTTACCCCGCTCCCGCTCTTGCCTTCCCCGCTTTTTTAACGTCGCTGCGGGCGGGGCGGGGTGACATGACGTATTAACCCGCCGCGGCTCTTTTGTACGTCATTCCGAACCGTCTCAAGCGCCCGCCCGCAATTTGCGGGCGGGCGCTTGAGACGCGTGAGGAAACTCTTTTTTGAAAAGCGGTGAGATTCCTCCGCCGCAAAAGGCGCGGCGTCGGAATGACGTGTTCTACGGGCGCGGCGTCGGAATGACGTATTCTACGGGCGCGGCGTCGGAATGACGTATTCTACGGGCGGGGACGCACGTCATGTTGAGCGTAGTCGAAACATGACGTGCGATATACCGTCCCCCCTCGACTGCGCTACTTCGCGCTGTGCGCTCGTGCCGCCCTTGGATAGCATTCATAGCTGCGGGCGGGGCGGGGTGACGTGGAGGCGGGGTGCGCCCGCGCCCCACTCTTGCCTTCCCCATTGTGCGGGACCGCATGCCTGCCCCCTCCGTGGGAGGGGGGTAGGGGGGTGGGCGGCGATCGGGCATGCCCACCCCCGTCCCTGCGGGACACCCCCTCCTGTGGAGGGGGCAAAGAGTAACCGCAATCGACAAAAAGAACCCTCCACACAGAGGGCAGAGGGCAACGAAAAAGCCGCCCCGACCGAAAACGGTCGGGGCGGCTTTTTGCCGAACGGTCATTCAAACTCGTAGAGGAACTTGCTCCCCTCGAGGTTGGAGTAGTTGTTCATGAACATGGTCATGCTGCGCTTGTTGTTGCCCGTCTGTCCGAGGCAGGTGATCGTAAATCCCGAGCGCTGTTGGTCACCGAGCCATGCGGGGCGCACCACGCCGTAATACACGGTCTCCTCGCTGTTCACCGAGCCTATGCCCTTGAGCGTAGCGTCGAAGGTGAACTTAATGTACCCCTTCCCGTACATGGTCCACGTGCCGATCTCGGTCGTGCCGTCTTTGATCTTGCCGTCCTCGGTGAGTACGACGTCGCGGGAGACGTTCACATTGTCCTCCCTGTTATCCCCCGTCGTGTCCCTCGTGTTGCCGTAGGCGACCATCTTGAACTTGCCGCCCTCGGTGTAGGCGAGGAGTTCCTCTTTGGAGACGGTGCGGGAAATTTCTCCCGCATAGCGGTTGGGGTTGATGACGATCTGCCCCATGCTGTTGAGGTAGTATTGGTGGATCTGCACGAGGAACGTACTCTTCGCATTCGCTTCCCCGTAAGAGGGGGTACGGGTGATATAGGCGGCGAGGGAGGTGCCGTTCGTCGTCGTGAAGAGGTCGTTATGTCCCGTTAAGATGACGTCGATCTCGGTGTTCTTCGGGTCCTTGCCGTCCCACTTGAAGGCGCCCATATACTTGTTGCCCTCGTTGGAACCGCTCGCCGAACCGGAGTTATACACGACGCCCGCACCCGTCGCGGAGACATAGGTCCCCGTCACCGATTCGCTCCTGCCGCCCCACATCTGGTAGTCGTCGTCAAGCCCGTTGTAGGAGTGCATGGAGTAGTAATAGGTCTTGCCGCTGCCTTCGAGTTCCTCGCCGTTCTCGTTTATGATCGTCACATTGTCGTGGCGGGCGATGACGGGCGCCTCCATGTTTGCCTTGGAAATATTGGTGCCGTAGTACTCGTGCATCCAACCGACGCGCTCTGCATTGTAGTGGGACTGAATATCGTTCTCAACGTAGCCGCGGATCTGTTCATGGGTCTGCCAACCCTTGCCGTCCTTGCGCATGCCCGTCTCGGGGTCAAGCTCGATGATATAGTTGCCCGAGCCGAAGGAGCCGTACGCCATGTACATTTTGCCGTCGGGCGTGTAGATGATCTGCGGGTCGATGCCGTTGACGTCCTTCACACTCTCACCGCGGAGAATGGAGGACTGCATGAGGACGACGGGGTCCCCGTTCTTATCCGTTACGGGCTTGAAGGAACCCGCCTCGATGGTATCGGAGTGATAGAGGAGAATGCACGCACGCGCATAGACGCCGCCCGGGTACGCCATGCCCTCATTGTCCCCCGCGCCGTCCACGACGCAAGTATAAAGCCAGTAGCCGCCCGTGGGGCACTTCACGATATCGGGCGCCCACCAGCTCGCGTCATTCGAGGAGTAGCCGTTCGTTGTGCCGTCATACAGCCACTTGCCCGCCAAGGTATTGTCGAATTCCTCACCGCGGAGGGATTCATCGAACGTTCTGCCCTGCAGCTCCCAGTTGATGAGATTGGTGGAGCGGTAAATGGGGTTGCCCCACGTCGTCTCGCCGTCGATCTTGCTCTTATCCGCCCAACCCGTGGAGACGATATACCACACGGGGCGGTTGTTCTCGATGACCTCGATGAGGGAAGGGTCGTGGGTTCCGCCCAAGAGTTCCGACTCGCCGCCCTCTTTCGTATCTTTCAAAGTATCGCCCGTATAGCGGAAGTCGTCGCCCGGGTCGGTGACATAGGCGGGCACGACTTCGAGGAGAACGGTCTCCCCGCTCTTCGTCTTATAGGTGACGCTCCCCTTCCCCTTGGCGGTAAAGGTCTGCGTCTTGGAATCGTAGTCCACAATGTCGCCCACTTTCGCGCCGCCGCGGGCCTGAATGTTGCTCGCGCCGCCGTCGACTTTGAGCTGCGTGTCTTCCTTGGCGATGGAAATTTCGTCTTCGATATTGTCGTAACAGATGCGCGCGGTCGTGGTGATCTTCGCGACCTCGTCGTTGCCGCCGCATGCGGCAAGCGCACCCGCCGCCAATACCGTGCAGACGGAAACTGCAAGGAACCTACTGACCTTCTTCATGATTTTCCCCCTTATGGAATTGATATGTTTTATTTTACCATAAAGTATTTCAATTTGCAATAGGATAAAGAAAATTTTTACACGAAAAACGCGGCCGCTTTTTTCGCGGCCACCCGCCACGTTTGACTATGCGCCGCATGTCCTTGTTCGGCCCCGCGCCGCATGCCCCGTTACCGCGATGGTTTTTACGTCACCCCGAGCGCAGTCGAGGGGTGACGCAATAAGGTTTGCGGGGAGCCAAGAAATAACTGCAATCGGAGGCGAACCCTCACCCCTACCCCTCCCCACCCCTACCCCTCCCCCTGACGCAGGGGGAGGGCGACTGCGGAAAACGCGGCATAAAACGCAG
>CANRFW010000097.1 GCA_947630035.1 uncultured Clostridia bacterium
GGCGGGCGCCACAGACGCGTGAGGAAACTCTTGTTTTGGAAAGCGGTGAGATTCCTCCGCCGCAAAAGGCGCAGCGTCGGAATGACGTGACGGGGTGCGTGCGCAGCGTCGGAATGACGTGACGGGGTGCGGCCTCCCCCGCCCTTGCCTTCCCCTTGTGAGGGGAAGGTGTCCCCGCAGGGGACGGATGAGGTGGCGTAAAATTTATATACACCTCATCACCGCCGCAAACGGCGGAGCTTCAGCGCAAGGCACGCCTGCGGCGCCCTCAAGGGGAAGCCAAGGGACGGGGGCATACCGCGAGGAAGCGCGGGCGGGAGAGTTAAACGATGCCTTGGGCGAGCATGGCGGAGGCGACTTTCATAAATCCCGCAATGTTCGCGCCCGCAACGTAGTCCCCTTTGGCGCCGTATTCCTCGGCGGCGCTATCCATATTGTGATAAATGTTTACCATAATGTTCTTGAGTTTGGCGTCTACCTCCTCAAAGCTCCAGAAGAGCCGCCCGCTCGACTGCGCCATCTCGAGGGCGCTCGTGGCGACGCCGCCCGCATTCGCCGCCTTGGCGGGTAAAAATACGACGCCCGCCCTTTGGAAGACGGCGATCCCCTCGAGGGTCGTGGGCATATTTGCCCCCTCACCGACGTACTTCACCCCGTTCTTCACAAGAGCCTTGGCGGCCTCGCCGTCGATCTCGTTCTGCGTGGCGCACGGGAGGGCAATGTCGCAGGGAATGTTCCAAATACCCTTGCAGCCCTCGTGATACTCGGCGGTCTTCACGCGCTCCGCATACTCCCTGATGCGTCCCCTCTCCACCTCTTTGATTTGTTTGACGACGGCAAGATCGATGCCGCCCTTATCGTAAACATAGCCGTTGGAATCGTACATGGCGACGACCTTCGCGCCGAGGGACTGCGCCTTCTCCGCGGCATAGATCGCAACGTTGCCCGACCCGGAGACGAGGACCGTCTTTCCCTTGAATCCGTCGCCGCGGCATTTTAGCGCCTCCTCCGCCATGTAGACGAGCCCGTAGCCCGTGGCCTCGGTGCGGACAAGGCTCCCGCCGTAGGAGAGGCCTCTGCCCGTGAGGACGCCGACATGCTCGTTCGCGATCCGCTTATACTGCCCGAAGAGGTACCCGATCTCCCGGCCGCCCACGCCGATATCCCCCGCGGGGACGTCGGTATCCTGCCCGATATGGCGGAAAAGCTCCGTCATAAAGCTCTGGCAGAAGCGCATGATCTCGCCCTCGCTCTTGCCCTTGGGGTCGAAGTCGCTCCCCCCCTTGCCGCCGCCGATGGGCAGCCCCGTGAGGCTGTTCTTCAAGATCTGCTCCAGCCCCAAAAACTTGATGACGGAAAGGTTGACGGAGGGATGGAAGCGAAGCCCCCCCTTGTAGGGACCGATCGCGCTGTTGAACTGCACGCGGTAGCCCTTGTTGACATGTACGGCGCCTTTGTCGTCCACCCACGGCACGCGGAAGAGGACGGCGCGTTCCGGCTCGACGAACCGCTCCAACAGGGCGGTTTTCTCATATTCGGGGTGACGGTCGATGGCGGGTTTCAAGCCGTTCAGGATCTCCGTTGCCGCCTGATGGAACTCGGGTTCGTTCGGATTTTTCGCTTTGAGTTCGGCGAGAACTCTCTCTACATAATGCATAAAAATACTCCTTTATCCGCCGAAACGGTTGTTTTCCCACATATTATAACAGGGACGGCGGATTTTTGCAAACAAACGGCGGGCGGCAATCGCGCCGCCCGCTTTCGGATTTTTTATACTTTCTATAAGTTTGGCTTATACCACCTTTTCCGCCTCGCGGAAATGCGGGGCGCTTTTTTATGGCCGGAAGCGGGCGGAGCCGCCCCGAAAAGTCAGTACCTGTTGCGTTTCCACTCGCCCGTGTAGAGCTTGAACATGCGGGCAACATCCCGCTGGCGCTGTACGGAAGCGGCGTCCGTGCCGCCGCCGAAGACGGAGTCGTCGCTGTGCATCCGCCCCATCGTCGCCGAGTAGGCGAACCACGCCATGCCGTCCTGCCCGCGGAAGTTCACGCGGTCGAGGGCGGTGCAGCCCTCCGTCATACCCCCGCCGAGGTAGATGACGGAGGACGGGACGGTGATCATGCGAAGCTGCGTGAAGCCCGCGAAGACGAGCGGCGCAACGACGCGCGTCCCCTCCTCGATCACGATCTCCTTATACTCCGTCCCCTCGCCCTCGTAGGTATAGGGGGTGTCTACTCGTGCGGGGTCGACGGCGACGAGCGCAACCGCCTTTCCCGCCCCGTCCCGCAGATAGAGGGCGCCGTGCGACCAATTCGCGGGGTCCTCGTAGAACGCCGTCCCCGAGAGGATATCCGCGCCGATCGACATGAGTTTGCTCCCCTCCGCGATGACGATCCCGGAGAGGGAAGCGCAGTCCTTGAACGCCTGCGCGCCGATGGAAGTAATGTTTTCGTGGATCTCGACGGACTCGATCTTCGAGCCTTTGAACGCCCCCGCGGGGATGACGGTCGCCGTCTCGGGAATGTGGATATCGTCCTTCGCGCCCTCGATGGTGAGGTTCTTCGCGAAGTGCATGGGGCTTGCCGCGTCGTTGTCGAAACGGATGGCGAGGTACTGCGCAAAGGTCCCCTTGAAGACGACCGTCTCCAGCTCACAGCCGAGGAAGGCGTCTTTATCGACCGCCTTGAGTTGGGCGGGGAGGGTGATCCTGACGAGCGCCTTGCAGTCTTTGAACGCCTCCGCGCTGATGGAGACCGTCCCGTCCTGCACGGCGTGGTCCCCCGTCACAAGCTCGGGCTTCGCCGCGATGAGGTGGGCGCCGATATAGAGGACGCCGCCGTGCCAGAGGGAGGGATCGTTGTAATACGCCGTCCCGTAAAAGGCGTGGTCCTGTATCTCCGTCACTTGCTCGGGAACGGAGATATCCGCAAGGGCGGCGCAGTTGTAGAAGGCGTACGGCCCGATATAGAGGAGCGTTGCGGGGAGAACGGCGTTCGCAAGTTTGGTGCAGCCGTCGAAGGCGTGGCTCTCGATGCGGACGAGGGCGCAGTCGTCCACCCCCGCCTCGCCGAAATTGTGCCCCGCGATGCGCACCCGCTCGAGGTTCGTACACCTCTGGAAGGCGCTGTGATCGATGACCGCGATGCTCTTCGGGAGAGTGACTTCGCGGATGTCCTTGTTATCGAAGAAGGCGGAGATGCCGACGGCGACGACGGGCACCGCGCCCGTTCCGTCGATGTCGACCGTATCGGGGATGATGAGGGCGGGCGTCGCGATCCCCCCCTTCGCCCCCGTGACTTTCGCCTGCGTGTTGTCCGTGCCGGGCACGTAGGCATAGGAGAGACCGTCCGTCCCGCAGGACAAACACAGGTTGGAATGGGAGAAATCGTGCGGGACCGTGACCTCGTCCCCGCAATAGACGCACTGCCCCGTGTGGGTCTTGAGGTCCTTGTCTGTGTAGTTATCCACCTTGTGCCCCTTGGCCTTCTCGGCGATCTCGGTGTAGCTGTCGCCGCAGTCGGGGCAGGTATACGTCGTCTTCGCGTCCTGCGTGCAGGTGAGTTCGCTCGTCGAGGTGTTGTAAGGGCAATTCTCGAAGACGGGCTCGCCGCACGTCTTGCAGAGGCGGAAGTGCTGTTTGTGCCCCGACGTCCGCCCGTAGGGCTGCCCCTCGACTTTGTGGCGGAGACGCTCGTAGATCTCCCCCCGCTCGGTGTATTTACACACTTCGCAGATGTCGATCTTCTGCCCCGCCGCCTCGCAGGTGGCGACCTTGTCGGCAGACCTCATGCGGCACGCCTCCTCCGCCCTGTCCCCGCAGCGGGTGCAAGTCTTGTAGTGGACGGAGCCCTCCCCGGAGGTCTCGTCGTCGTGCGCCCAATTCGTGTAGATATGGCCGAGCGGCTCGCCGCGGGATTCCTCGTGGACATGCCCGCAATCCGCACAGGTGAAGACTTGCCTTGCCCCCTTCTCGCAGGTCGCTTTCTCCCACTTCGCCGTCGTGTAGTAACAGGCGTAATAGGTCCCCTTCTTCTCACAGCGGGTACAGGTCTTGTAGTGGACCCACCTGCCCGCGTAGAACTCCGTCGTATAGACCGCCTTGCCGTTTTCGCCCGTCTTCCAGCTGTGGCCGAGGGCGTTTTCCTTGTCGCCCGTGTACTCGTTTTCGCACACGCCGCACCGATATTTTTTGTAGCCCGCCCCCTCGCAGGAGGCCTCCACGCTCTCAAACGCCTCGTGCGCGCACTCTCCCTCCTCGGGATAGGCGGGGTCGGGCATGTGCCCGCTGTTGGTGCATACGCGGAAATGGCGGCGGGTGCCGCTCTTCAAAAACTCCTCTTCGTCGAACTGCCACTCGCCGAAGTTGTGCCCGAGGGGGATGCCCTCGTCATGCTCGTATTCGTTCTCGCAAAAGGCACAGGTGTGGACGTGGTGTTCCGCCGCCGTGCAGGTCGCGGGGGTCCGCACGACCGTGAACTCACAGGCGTCCTCGAGGGTGACCTCACAGCCGTCCCGCGTGCAGGAAGCGGTGTGGCGGTATTCCCCCGGTTTCTCCCCGCGGGCGGTGTAGCGATAGTCGTGCCCGAGAGGCTCGAGGACGACCCGCTCCTCCGTCACCATGCCGCAGACGGTGCAGTGTTCCCCCGCCGTGATGCCCGAATCGAGGCAGGTGGGTTCGGCCCGCTCGCCGATCGGCCCGAAGACGTGGTTAAGGAGGGGCAGCTCCGTCTCCTCCGTGTGCCCGCAACGCCCGCAGGTGCGTTTCTCGATGCCGTGGTCCGCACAGGTGGACTCCTTCGTGCGCACCGCCTCGCCGAGATCGTGCCCGAGAGCGGGGATAACTTCCAGCCCCGAGATCGTCTCCCCGCACAGAAGACAGCGGGTGCCGGCCTCGTGCCCCTCGCCGATGCAGTTCGCGGGAAGAGCCTCGACCGAGACGGGGGTGTGCGCCGTCTTTTCGACAGGCTCCTCTTCATACGCCGTCCCGCAGACGATACAGTCGCGGCGGCGGCTCCCCTCCTCCGAACAGGTGGCGTCCTTCAGGGCGTACCAATTCCCGTAACTGTGGGGAAGTTTTTCGAGGACGATCTCAACCTCCTCGCCGCACTTCTCGCATACGCGCTTGCCCCGCCCCTCCTGTGTGCAGGTGGCGGGCGTTATCACTTCGGGATCGCCCGAAAAGACGTGTTCATGCCCCCCTCCGCAGGCGGAAAAGCCCAAAAGCGCAAGGGACATGGCGAGCGCGGAGAGCAAAAGGAGTGTGAATTTTTTCATGCGAATCCTCCGTGTTACGGATCTTTCCGTGTATATCCTATCATAAAAAAGAGAATTTGGCAACCCTTTTGGGAAAAAATCGCGGCACGGAACATTGCGGACTATGCGGATTACGGGCGGCGGCGAGCGGGGCGCGTTACAGACGGCGGGCGGTGCTTGTTACGAGCAGGCGGCGGCAATGCGGGTTACGAGCGACGGCG
>CANRFW010000098.1 GCA_947630035.1 uncultured Clostridia bacterium
CCGACGAGGGGGGATTCCGTCGCCCACATTCTCGAGGAACTCGGGCTTTCCGCCGTCGGCTGTCACGGGACGACCGCGGCACTCGCCCTCCTCAACGACGCGGTGAAAAAGGGGGGAGTGATGGCGTCCTCCCGCGTGGGCGGGCTTTCGGGCGCGTTCATCCCCGTCTCGGAGGATATCGGCATGATCGAGGCGGCGGAGCATGGGCAGATCTCCCTCGAAAAGCTCGAGGCGATGACCTGCGTCTGCTCGGTGGGGCTCGACATGATCGCGATCCCGGGCGATACGCCCGCCTCCACGATCTCCGCCATCATGGCGGACGAGGCGGCGATCGGCATGGTCAACGCCAAGACGACGGCCGTCCGCGTCATCCCCGCCATCGGCAAAAAGGAGGGGGACTATGTGAACTTCGGCGGACTGCTCGGAAGAGCGCCCGTCCTGCCCGTCCACGGCGGCGATGCGGGCAAATTCATCGGCCGCGGCGGGCTCATCCCCGCACCCATCCACAGCTTCAAAAATTAAGACGGTAAAGAAGGAAAGAGATATGGAAAGAAAGGATATCCCCGCACAGTACCGCTGGCGGGTCAACGACATTTACGAAAGCGACGAGGCATGGGAGGAGGCGTTTGCCGCCCTCGAAAAGCACACCGATTTTACGCAGTTCCGCGGCACTTTGAAGGATGCGGAGAGCATCCTCGCCTACTTCGAGGCGGACGAGGCGTTCGGCAAGGCGGCGATGCGCGTCTACCTCTATGCCTACATGAAGCACGACGAGGACGTGCGCGACACGAAATACGGCTCTTATCTCGCGAAGATAAGCTCCCTCATTATGGCGACGGGGGCGGAGACGGCGTTCGTCACTCCCGAACTCACGGCGCTCCCCGATGAGACCCTCTCGGCGCTCATCGCCGACCCCCGTCTCAAAGACTACGACTATATGCTCTCGCGCGTGCGCGCAAGTAAGAAATACACCCTCTCCGAGAGGGAGGAGACCCTCCTTGCGCAGGCGGGGGACGCCCTCTCCGTCTCGGAAGACGTGTTCGAGATGCTCGACAACGCCGAACTCGACCTCCCCGAGATCGAATATGAGGGGAAGAAGACCCGCCTTTCCCACGGGCTGTACGGCATGATCATGAGTGGGAAGGACCGCGAAAAGCGCAAGGAGGCCTATGAACTCTATTACGCCGCCTACCGCAGGATCCTGAGTACCCTCGCGACCGCCTACTACGGAAACGTGAAGAAGGATATCTTCTACAAGACCGCCCGCGGCTACGGAAGCTGCCTCCAGATGTCCCTCTTCGAGGAGGACGTGGACGAGAGCATCTACAAGCGTCTCGTGCGCTGCGTGGACGAGGCGACCCCTCTCATGCACCGCTACATGCGTCTCCGCAAGAAGGAACTCGGGCTGGACGAGATGCGCATGTACGATATCTATCCCTCCATGGTGCAGACCGCCGACCTCCGTCTCGAGTACGAAGAGGCGTTCGAACTCGTGAAAAAGAGTCTTGCGCCCCTCGGAGAGGAGTACCTCTCCGTCTTCTCCAAGGCGAAGGAGGAGGGGTGGATCGACGTGTACGAATCGGAGGGCAAGCGCAACGGGGCGTATTCCATCGGCGTTTACGGCGTCCATCCCTACGTCATGCTCAACTATCACAAGTCCACCTCCGAGATCTTCACCATCGCCCACGAAATGGGGCATGCGATGCACTCCTACTATTCGACGAAGAGCCGCCCCTTCCCCAAGGCGGAGTATAAGATCTTCGTCGCCGAAGTCGCAAGCACCGTCAACGAGAACCTTCTCCTCAAATATCTTCTGCGGACGACGGAGGACAAGGACCTCAAAAAATACCTTCTCAACTATTTTATGGACATGATCCGCACGACCCTCTTCCGCCAGACGCAGTTTGCGGAATTCGAGGAGCGCGCGCACGAGATGGCGGAGGGAGGGGAGCCGCTCAACAAAGATAACCTCTCCGCGCTCTACCTCGATCTCAATAAGAAGTATTACGGCGACGCGGTCGTCCACGACGACAACATTGCCTTCGAGTGGGCGAGGGTGCCCCACTTCTACCGCTCTTTCTATGTGTACAAGTACGCGACGGGCATCACCTCCGCGATCTGCATCGCCAACCGCATTCTGAAAGAGGGGGAGCCTGCCGTAAAGGACTATCTCGAATTTTTGAAGAGCGGCTCCTCGGCAGACCCCGTCTCCCTTCTCAAGATCGCGGGGGCGGACCTCACGACGGATGCGCCCTTCCGCGCGGCGATGGCGGAATTCGAGGCGGCGCTCGACGAGTTCGAATCGCTCTCATAAAAGGCTGCAAAGGAGGAAAGTATGGCAAACAATCAGATGCCTCACAATCTCGACGCGGAGGCCGCCCTTCTCGGGTGCATCCTCATCGACGGCGACGCACAGGCGGAGATCCTCGAGCCGCTCCGCGAGGAGGACTTCTATCAGGAATCCCACCGCGAGATCCTGCGCGCCATGAAGGCGGTCTTCAACAAGCGCAAGCCCATCGATCTCGTCACTTTGACCGACGAACTCGACCGCGACGGGTCGCTCTCCCGCGCGGGGGGCGTACAATATATTACCGACCTCTCCCAGCTCGCGCCCTCGGCCGCGAACTACAGGCAGTATTTCGACATTGTACGGCGGGACAGCGTGAACCGCTCTCTCATCCGCGCCGCGCGGGACGTCATCGAAAACAGCATGAAGAGCGTGGACGAAGAGTCCGCTCTCGCCTTTGCGGAAAAGTCCATCTACGATATCTCCAAAAAGGAGGAGAGCAACGCCCTCACGGGGCTTTCGGACGGCTCCGTTATACAGGACGTCTTGCATAAATTTGAGGAAATCCAGTCCGATCCCAACGCCCTCCGCGGCGTGGAAACGGGATTCACCCGCCTCGACCAGGTGACGAACGGATTGCAGAAATCCGACCTCATCGTCCTCGCCGCCCGTCCCGGTGCGGGGAAAACGTCGTTCGCGATGAATATCGTCGAACACGCCTGCCTGCAAAAGGGGAAGACGGCGGCCGTCTTCTCCCTCGAAATGCCCCGCGTGCAGATCGTACAGAGGCTCCTCTGCTCCTATGCGGGGGTCAGCATGGAGAAGGCGCTTGCGGGCAAACTCAACCAAAAGGAGTGGAAGAACCTCATGCTCGCGAGCGATAAATTGCAGCGGAGCAAGGTATTTATCGACGACTCCTCCCGCATCACCCCCGCCCAGATCCTCTCCAAGTGCCGCAGGCTTACGGCGACGGAGGGCAGGCTCGACCTCGTGATGATCGACTATATCCAGCTCATGGGAGGAGAGGAGACCTCCCGCGGCGGGGAACTCAACCGTACGCAGGAGATCGGCGCCATCACCCGCGATCTCAAGATCATGGCAAAGGAACTCGACGTGCCCGTCCTCGCCCTCTCCCAGCTCCGCCGTATCCAGACCAAGGAGCCGCAGCTTTCCGACTTGCGTGAATCGGGTGCGATCGAACAGGACGCGGATATCGTCATGTTCATCAACCGCCCCGACCAGAGCGCCACGGCGGACGAGCTTGCCAAGGGGAATATTGTAAAGGGCGCGGCGGAACTCAATATCGCCAAGCACAGAAACGGCGCACAGGCGCGCATCCGCCTCCGCTTCATCGGCGAGCAGACCAAATTCGTGGACGAGGAGGACGTCGGCATGGAACCCCCTCCGCAGCCCTACGAGAAGCCGCAGCAGAAGAAGTGGGACAATCCCACGGCGGAGGATTCCTTCCCGCCGCAGGGGGAGACGGAGCTTCCCTTCGAGTGATATGACGACCGAAATTCTCGGCGTAAACGAAGAGAGCCTGCGCAAGGCAAGGGAGTACATTGAGGCGGGGGAGGTCGTCGCCTTCCACACCGAGACGGTGTACGGCTTGGGCGCAAACGCCTTTTCGGACGACGCCGTGCGGAAAATTTTCGCCCTGAAGGGCAGGCCCTCCGATAACCCGCTCATCGTGCATGTGCATACGGGGTACGATCTCTCTCGTCTCATAGACGGCGAGCCGCCCTATGCAAAAGCCCTGCGGAGGGCGTTTCTTCCGGGGCCTCTCACCATGGTGTACCCCTCGGCGGGAAAGGTATCGGAATACGTCTCCTGCGGGCTTCGGACCCTCGCCGTCCGCGTGCCGTCCTCTCCCGCGGCGCAGGCGTTTTTGAGGGAGACGGATCTCCCGATCGCGGCGCCGAGCGCAAACCTTTCCAAGCACGTCTCGCCCGTCACCGCGCGGCACGTCTATGACGATTTTAACGGCCTGATCCCCCTCATTTTAGACGGGGGGGACTGCACGGGCGGCATCGAAAGCACCGTTCTCGACTGCACGGGAAACGTCCCGCAAATTTTACGGGAAGGGCTTGTGACGAGGGAGCAGATCGCGGCCGTCGCGGGGGATTGCGGGGTGTATGTCCCGCAGCAGGGGGAGAGGCCGAAAAGCCCCGGCATGGCGTATAAACACTACTCTCCCCGTTGCCGCACGGCATGGGCAAAGAGTGCGGAGGAGGCCCTCCTTCTCTATCAAAATGAGGACATGGGGTGCGGAAAACCGCTGATCCTCTGCGAGAGCGGCGTCATCGGAGAGCTTCACGGGGCGAACGCGCTCGACCTCGGCGCAAGCGGCGAGGAGATGGCGAGGCGGCTCTACGCCCTTCTCCGCCAAGGGGAAAAGACGGCGACCCTTCTCATCGGGATCGAGCCGAGAGAGAGGGGAGGCGTGATGGCGGGAGTGATGAACAGAATGCTCCGCGCCTTCGGAGGGAATCATGAAACATAGGAAGATCGTGTTCGTCTGCACGGGCAACACCTGCCGTTCTCCCATGGCGGAGGCGGCGCTCCGCCACGAACTCAAAAAGCGCAAGATAAGGTGGTACCGCGTCGTCTCGGCGGGCTTCTCCGCACAGGCGGGCGCGCCCATGACGGCGTTTGCCGCACAGGCTCTCGACGAGGCGAAGATCGCCTATAAAAAGGATTTTGCCTCCCGTCCCCTCACCGAAAAGGAGGTAAAGGAGGCGCATGCCGTCGTCTGCATGACGGAGTCCCAGCGCCGCTCCCTCTCCAAATATCCCAACGTGACGAGCTTCTATGCCCTCTGCGGCAAGGAGATCCCCGATCCCTACGGGCAGGATATCGACGTGTACCGCGCCACTTTGCGCGCCATCCGCGAGTGCCTGCCCCGCGTCATACAGATCTGCTGTCCCCCCGTCGAGGAGAACGGCGAAAACCAATCGAAAGGAGAATGACCATGAAAATCGCGGTTGCCTGCGACCACGGCGGGCTTGCCCTCAAAAACGCCGTCGCCGCCCATCTTCTCAAAGAGGGGTACGAAATCAAGGACTTCGGGACGACGACTTCCGATTCCTGCGACTATCCCGATTTCGCGCTTGCCGCCGCGGAGGCGATAGCAAGGG
>CANRFW010000099.1 GCA_947630035.1 uncultured Clostridia bacterium
TGACCTTGCCGGGAATCGAACCCGGGATTGCGCCGTGAGAGGGCGCCGTCTTAACCGCTTGACCACAAGGCCGTATCAAATTTTGTTTTTCTTGCCGGGAATACTTCGTCCCTGCGGGACTCGTGCGCCGCTTTGCGTCGGGCGAACCCGAGGGGCTCTGCCGCAAGGGGCGCTTATCTTACGCTTGACCACAAGGCCGTAACGTGTGCGTTCCGATATCGAAACGCGATTACTTCGTGATTATACCATATCCGCGCCCGTCTTGCAACCGTTTTTGCCCCGCAAACGCAGAAATTTTTTCAAAAAAAGACATCCGCCTGTGCCGCAAGCCGAAAAAAGTTTAACCCGCTTCTCGCAGGTGGGTGCGCGGCGGAGGAGCATCAGACTTTCCGAAAAACTTCAGACCTTGCCTATCCCGCCCGACCGGCGCTCCCGAAAGTACTTCGTGGATTACGTTTCCCCGGCTTCCGAACACCGCAGGTGTCATAATACAGTATAGCACGTCTGTCCGAAAAATGCAACAATTTGCGGAAAATTTCCGGAAACCGTCTTTTCCGTCCGAACAAACTTATCGGTTTTTGTCCTGTTCGCGGCAGGCGTCGGTGAGGATGAAGAGTTCCCGTTCGTAATTCATGCCGTATTTCTTATCGGGGACCTCTTTTGCGGTACGGAGGATGGAGCGGTAGCAGAACTCCACCGAGAGAGACAGGGCGCGTTCCGCGGAGAAACCCCGCCCGAGCAGTCCCGCAAAGGCGGATGCGAACACGTCTCCCGCGCCGTGGAAGGAGCCTTCCACCTTTTTGAGCGCCATGCGTTTTTCGCCCCCGTCCCAATAATAGAGGAAGTAGCCCTCCTCCGTGTCCGCTCCCGTGATGACGGGGTGGGGGCAGATCTTCGCAAGTTCGCGGAGCGCCTCGGAGGGGTCCCGCTTCCCCGTCAGAAGAAAGCTCTCCGTATCGTTGGGGAGGATATAGTCGGCCTCCGCACAGAGGGAGAGCATCTCCTTTGCGAACGTCTCGTCGAACCCCTTATAGAAGGTGAAGTTATCGCCGAGGACGGGGTCCACCACAAACAGGCCGCCCTTTCGGAGGAAGCGGTTTTTCACGCTCCGCACGAATTCGATCTGGGCGCGGCTGCCGAGGTAGCCGCTGCAGACGACGTCGTATTTCAGCCCCAAGGTCTCCCAATGGTCGCAGATCTTCTTCATCTCCTCGTCGAGGCCCAAAAAGGTGTACCCCGTAAACCCGCCCGTGTGGGTGGAGAGGAGGGCGGTGGGGAGGATATCCACGGTCGCGCCGCACGCCGAGAGGACGGGGAGCGCCACAGTGAGGGAACATTTTCCCACGCAGGAGATATCGTTGATCGCAAGCACGCGCATAAGAATGCCTCCGAAAAGTTTTCGTTCTCCTAATTATAGAAAACGGGGGACGGATTGTCAACCGTTTGAACGGTTGGAGCTTGGAAAAAATCGGCGTCCCCGCGAAAAAATGCACATGGGGGTGCGAAATCCTTTACAAACGGGAGCGGTTGTGCTATGATGGGGGCATGAAAAAAGTCATCGAGGTGGAGAACCTCTGCTGTAAAAAGTGTGCGGAGCGGGTGGAAAAGAAGCTCCTTCTGCTTGACGGCGTGCAGGGTGCAAAGGCGAAGTACAGAAGGAATATCGTCTTCGTGGAGAGTACCCTTTCGGATGAGGAGCTTGCCGCCTGCGTGAGGGATGCCGGTTTCGGGGTGAAGGAGATCCGTCCCCGCAAGGGTATCTTCGGGTGAGACGAATTGCCTCAAATCGCTTGCCTTTTCGGGCGGGAGGGGCTATAATAGAGAAAACGGAATAGAAAAGGCGCAAAAAAGGACGCGCCCTCTTCGGTTTGCCGCGCACAGAGAACTCCCGTAAGGTGAGAGGGGAGACGGGGTGCGGAGAGGGTATCCCCTTTCAGCTTGCGGGGAGAACACGGGGGCGGATAGTTCCGCCGGACGGAAAGTAACTCCGCACGGCGTCGCGGACCGTAACTCCCGCGGCAAATGTCTGTTTGTTTTGGTGGTTGATATGCCTTCGCGTATTCCAAAACGCGGAGGCCTATTTTATAGAGAAAGCGAGGTTTGATATGTATAAAAAGGTAGACACGTCGCTCGATTTCGTAGAGCGGGAGAAGGAGATCGTCTCCTTCTGGAAGGAGAACAAGGTCTTCGAAAAGTCGGTTGAAAAGAACGAGGGGGGAGAGGAGTTCTCCTTTTACGACGGTCCTCCCACCGCCAACGGCAAGCCCCATATCGGGCATGTCCTGACGCGGGTCATGAAGGACCTCATCCCCCGCTATCACACGATGAAGGGGAGGCACGTCCTGCGCAAGGCGGGCTGGGATACCCACGGGCTGCCCGTCGAACTCGAGGTGGAAAAGAGCCTCGGCATCGACGGCAAGCCGCAGATCGAGAAGTACGGCATCGAGCCGTTCATCAAGAAGTGCAAGGAATCGGTGTGGAAGTACAAGAGCGAGTGGGAGAAGATGTCCGACCGTGTGGGCTATTGGGTGGACATGGAGAATCCCTACGTCACCTACAGCGATAACTATATCGAGTCGGTGTGGTGGGCGCTGAAAAAGATCAGCGACAAGGGGCTTTTGTACAAGGGGCACAAGATCGTTCCCTACTGCCCGCGGTGCGGCACGGCGCTCTCTTCGCACGAGGTCGCACAGGGGTATAAGGACGTGAAGGAGATGTCCGCCGTCGCCCGTTTTCGCGTAATGGGGTCGGAAAACACCTATATTCTCGCATGGACGACCACCCCTTGGACCCTCCCTTCCAACGTTGCGCTCTGCATGAATCCCGAAGAGGACTATGCGGAGATCGAGGCGGACGGCGCCCGCTATATCCTCGCCGAGGCGCTCGTCTCCAAATTCTTCGAGGAGTATAAGGTAATAAGCCGCCGCAAGGGGAAGGAGTACGAGGGCACGGCGTACGAACCCCTCTTCCCGTGGGCGGAGGGGAGCTTCAAGGAGAAGGCGTATTACGTCGTCTGCGACGGGTACGTCACCCTCACGGACGGCACGGGCGTCGTGCATATCGCGCCCGCGTTCGGCGAAGACGACTACCGCGTCGGCAAGAGATACGGGCTTCCCGTCGTGCAGCTCGTCAACGAAAGGGGGTGCTTCGACGGGCGCTGTCCCGAACTTTGCGGTCTCTTTGCAAAGGAGGCGGATAAAGTTATCCTCTCCATGCTGAAAGAGAAGGGGCTGCTCTTCAAAAAGATCCCCTTCGAACACAGCTATCCCCACTGCTGGCGGTGCGATACGCCCCTTCTTTACTATGCCCGTTCGAGCTGGTTCGTCGAGGTCACCAAGGTAAAGGACCGCCTCATCGCCGCCAACCGCTCGGTGAATTGGCTCCCCGAGACCATCAAAGAGGGGAGGATGGGGAACTTCCTCGAAAACGTCATCGATTGGGGGCTCTCGCGCGACCGCTATTGGGGGACCCCGCTCCCCGTCTGGGTCTGCCCCGACTGCGGCAAGATCGAAGTCATCGGCTCCCGCAAGGAGCTGTGCGAGAAGACGGGCGCCCCCGAAACGATCGAGTTGCACCGTCCCTATCTCGACGGTCTCACCTGCACCTGCCCCAAGTGCGGAGGCAAGATGAAGCGCACCCCCGAGGTCATCGACTGCTGGTTCGACTCGGGCTCCATGCCCTTTGCGCAGTATCACTATCCCTTTGAGAACAAGGACCTCTTCGAGGAGACCTTCCCCGCCGATTTCATCTGCGAGGCAGTCGACCAGACCCGCGGTTGGTTTTATGTCCTCCTCGTCATCTCGACCATTCTCTTCGACCGCGCTCCCTTCAAGAACTGCATCGTCCTCGGGCACGTCAACGACGAGAACGGCATCAAAATGTCCAAACACAAGGGGAACGTCGTCGACCCGTGGACGGTTCTCGACAAGCAGGGCGCGGACGCCGTGCGGTGGTATTTCTATACGAACAGCGCGCCGTGGATCCCCTCCCGCTTCGGGGCGGACGCCGTCTCCGAGAGCCAGAGAAAGTTTCAGGGGACGCTGTGGAACACCTATGCCTTCTTCGCCCTCTACGCCGAGATCGACAAGTTCGATCCCTCCCGCCACCCCCTCGCTGCATGCAAGCTCTCCCTCATGGACAGGTGGGTGCTTTCGGGTCTCAACACCCTCGTGAAGAAGGTGGACGGCATGCTCGCCGTCTACAATATCACGGACAGCGCACGCGCCATTCAGGAGTTTTCGGACGAACTCTCCAATTGGTATGTCCGCCGCGGGCGGGACCGCTATTGGGGAGCGGAGGAGACGGAGGACAAGATCGCGGCATATGCAACGCTGTGGCATGTCCTCGTGACCCTCTCTAAACTCATTGCGCCCTACGCGCCCTTCATGGCGGAGATGATGTACCGCAACCTCGTGCCGCAATTCTTCGGGGATGCGCCCGTCTCCGTACACCTCTGCGCCTATCCCGAAGCGGAGGAGGGGTACCTCGATCCCGCCCTCGAGGAGGGGATGGAGGAGGTGCTGCGCATCGTCGAACTCGGCAGAAGCGCACGCAACGCGGGTTCTCTCAAGAACCGCCAGCCTCTCGCAGAGATGCTCGTCGCGGGGGAGTTCAAGGAAAAGCTCGAAGGGGAGCTTGCCTCCCTCGTCCTCGACGAACTCAACGTGAAGAAACTCACCTTCGTTTCGGGCGGGGATGCCCTCGTCAGATACACCTTAAAGCCGCAGCTGCGCACCCTCGGCCCCAAGTACGGGAAGAAACTGCGCGCCATCACCGAGTTTCTCACCTCGTGCGACGCGGGCGCCGTCGTCTCCGCGGTGCGGGAGAAGGGGAGCTTTACGGTCGATCTCGACGGGGAAGTCGTCCTCACCGAGGAGGATCTGCAGATCTTCACGACCTCCGCGGAGGGGTACGCCGCGGCACAGGGCGGCGGGGTGACCGTTGCCCTCGATACCCGCCTCTCCGAGGAACTTTTGGACGAGGGGTGCGAGCGGGAGCTTGTCTCCAAGATCCAGACGATGCGGAAAGAGGCGGGCTTCGAAGTGACCGACCGCATCGAGGTGTACTACGAGGCGGCGGGCAGAGCGGCGCGCATGCTCGCAAAGGGGAGTTTCGCTCCCGACGTCCTCGCCGTCAAAGTTGCGGTGTTCGATGGTTCGGCGGCGGACGGCTTTACGAAGACGTTTGACGTGAACGGCGATAAAGTTACCGTCACCGTCCGCAAGAGCATTTAACGCAAACGGCGGCAAACCCCGAGCCGCCCTTTCCAACCGCCATACCCGCCCTCTTGCCCCTCCATAGGAGGGGGTGTCCCGTAGGGACGGGGGTGGGCATGCCCGATCGCCGCCCCACCCCCCTACCCCCCTCCCACGGAGGGGGTGTCCCGTAGGGACGGGGGTGGGCATGCCCGA
>CANRFW010000100.1 GCA_947630035.1 uncultured Clostridia bacterium
CCCAAGCTCGGCGAAGAGGGGAGAGAGGTACTTCGCATGGAGGTGCGCAACACCCGCTGCGACCACTACATGCACGCGAACAACACCTACTATGCCGATTTCTTCCTCGACTGCTTTTCCATGGAGGAATTGAAGGAAAAGAAGATCTCCGCCTTCCGCATCGCCTACGTCAAACAGGCAAGGGAGGGGGCGCAGCTCGTCTTTTACCGCAAGGACCTTCCGGACGGCACCGTCCTCGAGGCGCGGGAGGGGGAGGAGCTGTGCGCACAGTTCCAGATCTTTACGGAGGAAGAAGCGTGAAAAAGCCCGCCGTCAAATACGTCTCCATCATGAAACGCCTTCTCGTCGTCTTCAACGTGATCGCCGTTCCCGCCTTTATGGTTCTCCTTGTGTTTGCTTTCAGCTTCAGCCCCTACTATGCGTTCGGCGCGGCGGCGGTGGCGGTGAGTATCCTCGTCGTCTACGGGTTCTACGCGATGCGCGTCTCGATGGGGGTCGTCCTCGAGGCGGAAGTCACCCCCGAGGTCATCCACCTGAAGACCAAGCGCAAGACGTTCACCTACGATGCGCAGCGGGGATGCGTCGCCGTGAAGACCTATAAAAACCGCTATGTGGGCACCTTCCGCACGCAGGACTCGGAGGATAAATTCACGTTCTACCGCTACGCCCCCTTCACGGGGTACCGCGAGGAAGTGTTCACGGAGGCGGAAATGCGGGAGATCTTCCCCCCGCTCGGCGATTCGGACGTATCCGATTGATATGCCGTTATACGAAAAATTCGCGATATTTTTGCATACAAAATAAATTTATAAATAATTATTCAAAATCACACAAAAAATTTTTCGGAAGAAAGGGTGGAAACGCTTGACTTGCCCCCTTTCTTTCTCTATAATAGCTATGACTTTATCAACGAGGAAAATATTTCATGGAAAAGAAGATCAAAAAAGTTGTCCTCGCCTACTCGGGCGGGCTGGATACTTCCATCATCATCCCGTGGCTGAAAGAGAATTACGACGGGTGCGAAGTGATCGCGGTCTCGGGCGACGTGGGGCAGGGCACCGAACTCGACGGGCTTGAGGAGAAGGCGAAGAAGACGGGGGCGAGCAAGCTGTATGTCCTCGATCTCAAGAAGGATTTCGTCGAGAATTATATCTTCCCGACCGTGCAGGCGGGCGCCGTCTATGAGGAGAAATACCTCCTCGGCACCTCGTTTGCCCGTCCCTGTATCGCCAAGGCGCTCGTGGAGATCGCCGTAAAGGAAAAGGCGGACGCCATCTGCCACGGCTGTACGGGCAAGGGGAACGATCAGGTGCGCTTCGAACTCGCCATCAAGGCGTTTGCGCCCGAGATGAAGATCATCGCCCCGTGGCGCATCTGGGATATCAAGAGCCGCGACGAGGAGATCGACTACGCCGAGGCGCACCATATCCCCCTCAAGATCAATCGCGAGACCAACTACTCCAAGGATAAAAACCTGTGGCACCTCTCCCACGAGGGGCTTGATTTGGAGCATCCCGAGAACGAGCCGCAGTACGAAAAGGAGGGCTTCCTCGAACTCGGCGTCTCGCCCCTGCAGGCGCCCGATAAGCCCGAATACCTCTCCATTCACTTCGAAAAGGGGATCCCGACCGCGATCGACGGCAAGAAGATGGGGGCGGTTGAGATCGTCGAAAAGCTCAACGAAGTGGGCGGAAGGAACGGCGTGGGGCTTGCCGACCTCGTGGAGAACAGGCTCGTCGGCATGAAGTCGCGCGGGGTGTACGAGACCCCGGGCGGCGCCATCCTCTATGAGGCGCACAGGCTCCTCGAGACCATCACCCTCGACAAGGCGACCCAGCACTACAAGCAGCTCGTCGCCGTAAAATTCGGCGAAATGGTGTACGACGGGCAGTGGTTCACCCCCTTGAGGGAAGCGCTCTCCGCCTTCGTTACGAAGACGCAGGAGACGGTGACGGGGGACGTAAAGCTCCGCATCTACAAGGGGAACATAACGAGCGCGGGCATCTCTTCGCCCTACTCGCTCTACAGCGAGAGCATCGCCACCTTCGACGACGACGGCGGCGCGTATTCCCAAAAGGATTCGGAGGGCTTTATCAACCTCTTCGGGCTTCCCATCAAGGTGAAGGCGCTCCTCGATAAGAAAAGAAAATGATCAAGGCATTTATCGACGGGGAAGCGGGTACGACGGGGCTGCAAATTTACGGACGGCTCGGGAAGCGGGACGATGTTTCGATCGTCTCGCTTCCCGAACGTTTCCGGAAAGATCCCGCGGCGCGGAAGGACGCGATGAATGCCTCCGACGTCGTCTTTTTGTGCCTTCCCGACGATGCGGCGCGGGAGGCTGCGGAATTCGTCGAAAACCCCTCGACGGTCGTCATCGACGCGTCCACCGCCCACCGCACGGCGGAGGGGTGGGCATACGGCTTCCCCGAACTCTCCGCAAAGCACCGTGCGGCGATCTGCTCCTCCAAGCGCATCGCAAACCCGGGGTGCTTTGCGAGCGGGTTTCTTTCCATCGTCTATCCACTCGTGAAAGGGGGTTGGGCCTCGCCCGATTATCCCTTTGTGTGCCACGCCGTAAGCGGCTACTCGGGCGCGGGGCAGAAGGGGATCGGCGCCTACGAGGCAGAGGGAAGAGACCCGCTCCTTTCGGCGCCCCGCCTCTATGCCCTCACCCTTTCGCACAAGCATTTGCCCGAAATGACGAAGGTAGCGGGGCTTTCTCACCCGCCGATCTTCAATCCGTACGTCTGCGACTTCTACGCGGGGATGACCGTCTCCGTGCCCTTATTTACCCGTCTCATGGCGAAAAACGGGGCAATAAACGACGTTTTTGACTATTTTGCAGAGTACTATGCCACGCATAGGTTTATCTCTGTGACCAAAAATTCGGAGGACGGATACCTCTCCGCGGCGAAACTTGCGGGAACGAACCGCCTCGAAATTTTCGTGGGGGGGAACGAAGAGCAGCTCCTCCTTTCGGCGCGGCTCGACAACCTCGGTAAGGGGGCTTCGGGCGCCGCCGTGCAGAACATGAATCTTGCCCTCGGGCTTGACGAGGGGCTGGGGCTGTAACCCCCAAAGAATTCGGGCAGAATCGCGCTCCTGCGCTTGACGGGCGCGCGCGAGTGTGTTATAATAGGGAAAATAGGTAAACTATGATAAAACGAATTGCGGGCGGCGTATGCGCGCCCAAGGGGTTCCGCGCGGGGGGCGTGCATTGCGGGATCCGCAAAAACAGAGTCAAAAAAGATCTCGCTCTCATCCTCGCCGATGTGCGCTGTGCCGCGGCGGGGGTCTATACAACTAACCTCGTGAAGGGAGCGCCCATCCTCGTCACGAAAAAGCACCTTGCGGACGGCTACGCCCGCGCCGTCATCGTAAACAGCGGCAATGCCAACACCTGCAACGCGGACGGCGTGGAGATCGCGGAGGGCATGTGTGCCCTTGCGGAGCGGTTTACGGGGGTGCCCGCGGAGGACGTGATTGTCGCCTCCACGGGGGTCATCGGGCAAAAGCTCTCCCTTGCGCCCGTCGAGGGCGGCATGGAGGCGCTCGTTTCCTCCCTTTCGGCGGACGGGGCGGGCAGCGCCGCCGCGGCGGAAGCGATCATGACGACGGACACCGTCAAAAAGGAAGTTGCCTATTCCTTTACGGCGGGGGGCAAGGAGTGCCGCATCGGCGCGATCGCCAAGGGCGTCGGCATGATCTGCCCCAACATGGCGACCATGCTCTGCTTTGTGACGACCGACCTTGCGATCTCTCCCGCCATGCTCGAAAGGGCGCTTAAGGAGGATGTTCCCGCCTCTTTCAACATGCTCTCGGTGGACAGGGATACCTCCACGAACGATACCCTCTGCATTTTGGCGAGCGGGCTTGCGGGCAATGAGGAGATCGTCTCCGCGAATGAAGACTTCCGCGCCTTCCGCCGTGCCCTCCGCAAGGTGACGACGGCGCTCTGCCGCATGCTTGCGCGGGACGGCGAGGGGGCGACCAAGCTCCTCGAGTGCCGCGTGCGGGGAGCGAAGCGGAAAAAGGATGCCCGTCTCGCCGCCAAGGCGGTGGTGTGTTCCGACCTTCTGAAGGCCGCCATGTTCGGGCAGGACGCGAATTGGGGGAGAGTGCTTTGCGCGCTCGGCTACTCGGGCGCGGACCTCGATATCTCGAAGATCGACGTCGCCTTCCGCACGAGAAAGGGGTATCTGCCCGTCTGCAAGGGCGGCGCGGGGATCCCGTTCGACGAGGAGTACGCAAAGAAAGTCCTCTCGGCGGGAGAGATCGGCATCGAGGTGGACCTCGGCGAAGGCAGACAGCGGGCGACGGCGTGGGGATGCGACCTCACCTATGACTACGTAAAGATCAACGGAGACTACAGAACGTAATGGACAAGCAACGTCAGGCGGAATTTCTCCTCGAGGCAATGCCTTATATCGAGAAATATCAGAATAAGATCCTCGTCATAAAATACGGGGGCAACGCAATGCTCGGGGACGACTTCAAGCTCTCCGTGATGCGCGATATCTCCATCCTCCGCACGGTGGGCATCAAGGTGGTGCTGGTACACGGGGGAGGTCCGGAGATCTCCCAGACGATGAAGCGCATGGGCATCGAGCCGAAATTCATCCGCGGGCTGCGCTATACCGACGAAGAGACGGCGGAAGTCGTCCGCATGGTGCTTGCGGGAAAGGTGAACAAGTCCCTCGTCAACATGCTCGACTCCTTCGGCGCGCGGGCGGTGGGGCTAAGCGGGATCGACGCAAACATGCTCCTCTGCGAGAAGGAGAGCGAAGAACTCGGCTTCGTCGGGAAGATCAAGCGGGTGGACCCGCAGCTCATTCTCGACTGTCTCGATAGGGGGTATTTCCCCGTCGTCTCCTCCGTGGGGTACGACGAAGCGGGCAATATCTACAATGTCAATGCGGACACGGCGGCATCGGCGCTCGCGGGGGCATTGAAGGCGGAGAGCCTCATCCTCATGACGGATATCAAGGGCCTCATGGCGGACAGGGACGACGAGAACAGTCTCATGAAAAAGGTGTACGTCTCCGATATCCCGAGCCTCATCCGCGAGGGCGTGATCTCGGGGGGGATGATCCCCAAAGTGCAGTGCTGCAAAGACGCCATCCGCAACGGCGTGAAGAGGGTCTTCATCACCGACGGGCGTGTGAAGCACTCCGTTTTATTGGAGCTTCTCTCGGACGAGGGGCTTGGTACAATGTTTGTAAAAGGGGACTGAAGAGGTCTCCCTTTTTGCGGTTTACAGGAGAAAACCATGGAACTCGGTGAAATCATCTCTTTGGATGAAGCGTACGTCGCACATACCTACAAGAGGTACCCGATCGCCTTTACGGGCGGGAAGGGGGCTACCCTCTTCGGGGCGGACG
>CANRFW010000101.1 GCA_947630035.1 uncultured Clostridia bacterium
GGGGGGGTATAATTAAATATGCACTCTTTTATAAGAAAATCCGTGTGGATTGCATAGAAAGAGGTGCAAATCAAAAAAAAGAGGTATTTTATGAAAACGAAAAACTTGCTTCTCACCGCGCTTGCGGCCGTGAGTTTGTTTGCGGGAGTCGTGGGTCTTGCGGCTTGTAAAGGGGAAGAACCCACCCCGGGACCGTCCCCTGATGCCCATACCCATGACTATGGCGAGTGGGAAGTCACCGTACCCACGCTGACGGCAACGGGCAGTGCCAAGAAGGTCTGCTCCGGTTGCGAAGAGGGAACGGATGGACATGAGGTTTCCGTCACTCTCCCCGTTCTCACCGATTCGGGTTACACCAAGTCGGGAGATACCGCCACTTGCGAGGCGGGCGGCGAGGCGTTTTATTACTACACCGTCGAGGGGGGCGCCATTACGTTCGAGGCGGAAACGGCTGCAAAGGGCCATGCCTACCACGAACAAGCGGCGGTCACCCCCACTTGCACCTCCGAGGGCAACAAACTGTATTACACCTGCGACAACTGCACGAAAGTCTTCGACGAGAACAAGGCAGAGTGTGCGCAAAATGCGTGGGTGCTTGGGAAGACAAATCATACCCTCAACGAAACCTCCCGCAAGGAGGCGACCTGCACGGAGGACGGCAACGAGGCGTATTGGCAATGTTCCGAATGCCACAAGTATTTCAAGAATGCGCAGGCCACCGCGGAGTTCGGCGAGAACGAGTGGGTGATTGCCAAGCACCACGTCTATGAGGCGTACGCGGCGAAGGCCGCGACCTGCACGGCGCCCGGCAACAAAAAGTACTACACCTGCGAGAACTGCGATAAGTACTTCGACGAGAACAAGACAGAGTGCCAAGAGAATGATTGGGTCCTCGAGGCGACGGGTCATACCTATCTTTGGACGGCGACGCAGGAGCCCACCGCGACCACCCAAGGGAGCGCAAAGGCCGAATGCCCCGCGTGCGGCGCCGACAATCTCAAAACGGCGGTGCTTCCCACATTGACGTCGGCGGACGTTTCGGTTGGCTACTACACGTATGATGCGGTCCCCGCGACCTGCGAGGAGGACGGCGAGGGCAATTACCACACGACGGAAGCGGTCACCAAGGGCGGCACGCTCACCTTCCATGTGGCGCTCCCCGCGATCGGGCACCAGTGGGTCTGCGCGGAAGCGCCCGAAGCGGTTGCGGATGGCGGTACCGTCTCGGCGACTTGCGCCAATGAAAACTGCGGCGAGACAAGAGCGTTCCCCTACATTGGCACGCTTGCACAGACGGGCACCGTCACCATCGAAAAGACGGGGCAGTACTATATCAAACAGACGGAGAAGACCGATCTTATTTTCTCGATCCCGATCGCAAAGGCGGGCAAATACCGCGTCGAATTCACCAATCTCGATTCAATCGGCAACAAGACGCGCCGTCCCGTCGTAATGGCAATGTATCCCACCACGATCAATGTCAACAGTGCAACGAAGTCTAACGTGGCGCAGGCGAAGGCTGTTGTTCCGTTTGGCGTGAGGGGGGACGCAACGATTTTGACGGGCGAAACGATCAAACCCACCTATAATAACACAAAGGTCGAGCTTTGTTGGTTTGAGGCGCAGGTGGATGAGACGTTCGTGGGCGGTACGATCACGTTCAGTGTCGCTGCCGAGAGTGCCATGACGACCATGCCGCGCCCCTTCCTCTTCAACTTCACGATGAAGGAAGGAAAGACCTTGCAGGAGGGGGACAACAGCGTCGTGATCACCGAGACGAGTGAGGCGGTGGATGAGTACCTCTTTAAGTCCGAAGCGGGCGGCTGGTATGAGATCTCGATCGACGAAGCGACCAAGTCGGCGGCGGGCGTGTTTGTAGCCTACCTCAACGGGACGGACGTCTCCGTTCTCGATAGCACGCAGGGCCTCTCCGCACGCTTTGAGGTGGAGGCAAGCTCCACCAACAAGCTCGTCTTTATGGCGAGCAACCGCGGGACATATACGGTGAAACTTGCGAAGTCGGAAAAACCCGCGCCCACGTTGAAAGTCGGCGTTATATACGATGGCAGCACCGGCTTTTCCGACAGTAGCGGCAGGCAATTCAGCATGACCGTCGATGAAAGCGTGGAGGAGGGCGAATATACGCTTTGGTTTCCGTTCGATAAAAACATGTCTTTTACGAAGACGAACGACTCTCCCTTTACGGTTTCGATCAACGGCGGCGAGCCTGTAACGATCGCAATGAACTTTAACGCCAATCAGTTTGCGGTCAAGATCACCGTGAAGGGCGGCGATGTGTTGACGGTCCAAGCGGCGCAGGGCGTCACGGGTTCGTTGAGAAACGTGAAACTCAGCAAGTAATCACCCGCTCCCGATTACAGTTACTCTCGCCCCCTCCACAGGAGGGGGTGCCCCGCAGGGGCGGGGGTGGGCATGCCCGATTGCCGCCCCACCCCCCTTCCCCCCTCCCACGGAGGGGGCGGGCACGCGGTTCCTCCTCGAAGGGAAGGCAAGGGTCGGCGCGAACAAACAATGCTCATACAACTCCACTATACGGGAACCCACGGGGAGAAATCCCCGCGGGTTCTCTGTTTATACGGTGTGTTACGGTTGTTTTTGCAGGTCATGCCGCACAGCAATACGTCATGTCGAGCGTAGTCGAGACATGACACTTTTTATACACCTCATCCGTCACGGCAAGGGCAGCCGTGACACCTTCCCCTCGAGGGGAAGGCAAGGGAGAGAGCGGGGTGACGCGGTAGGGCGGGCTACCCTCTCTCTTGCCCCCTCCACGGGAGGGGGTGTCCCGTAGGGACGGGGGTGGGCATGCACGATACGCCGCCCACCCCCCCCGCGGAGGGGGCGGGCCTGTCCGCTCTTCTTCAAGCCGCGGCGGTGAGGCGCACGGCGAGGACGGTCATGTCGTCCTCCGCCTTCCCCCGATATTTCCCGAGGGCGGTCTTCAGGATCTCCTCGGCGAGCGATTGCGGGTTCAGCGGGCGCAGGGCGGAAAGATAGGCGCACAGGTCCGCGGAGGAGCCGAACGCCGTACTCACGCCGTCACTCATAAACACGAGGAAGTCGTTCTCCTTCATCTGCGCGCGCAGGATGGCGGGGTGGATGGCCTCGAGCATCCCGATGGGCAGGCTCTCCCCCTCGAGGACCCGCAGTTCCTCGCCAGAGAGGATGAACCCCGCGGGGGAGCCGATCTTCACGATATCCGCCGCGCCCGTATCGAGGTTGACGGCGGCAAGGTCGAGGCAGGAGAATGTCTCCTGTGCCGAAAAGGCGATGAGGCGGTTTACGGTGCCCAGCACCGTCTCGGAGGGCATGCCCGTCTTGTAAAAGCTCTCGAGGAGGGAGAGGGTGTGGTCGGAGACGGTGCGCGCCCCCTCCCCGCTGCCCATGCCGTCGGAGAGGGCGACGAGAAACCTCCGCTCGTCTATCTTTAAGATGGAGTGGGTATCCCCGCTCGCGATCTCCCCCTCCTTGGGGAGGGAAGCGACCCCGAATGCCGCGTCGAACCGCGCCCTCTTTTTGAGGATATAGCAGGCGCGGTCGGAAGTCAAGGGGATCCTCTCGGCGAGGGCGAGGGGGACTTTGAGTGCCCGTCCCGCCACGGCTGCGAGTTTCTTGCCGTCCACATTGTTTTCAAGGGTCATGCTTACGGTAAGGCGGTCGCCCTCCCCGTAGAGAAAGATCTCCGAACTCATCAGCCCCGCCGCGGCGAGGGCATTCGAGAGGTGCTGTTCCTCATCCGAGAAGACGAACTCCTCGCTCTGTTCGAGGGCGATATCCTTCAAAATTTCGCTTACGCCGTGCGCCTGCTCGGCGAGAAGCCTCCGTCCCTCCCGTGCCGCCTCCATTTCGGCGGCGTAGCGGCGGTAATCGGCGAGGTGCTTGTTGAGGGCGAAGAGCAGCCCCGCCGAGTTGACGCAGAGGGAGGAGAGATCGGCTGGGAGGTCCACGAGGCTTACGCGCCCCTTGGCCTTGCCCACGGCGATCAGCCTGTCCATGCTCTCTTCCGCATGCCCCCGTTCACAGCGGGCGCGGTTGCGGCACCCCGCACAGAGGGAGGAGACGAGCTTTTCCCGCAGTTTCTGCGCGGAGCCGTCGGGGGGATCGCCGAAGTCGAAGGCGGTCTCGATCTCGCGGAAGAGGGCGGAGACCTCGTAGAGCTGTTCCCCCACGGCGCGGCGGTTGCGGTTGATGGCGATGCGGGGGAGGGATCGCCTGCGGTAAAAGAGGAGGGTGCGGTTGAGACGGCGGTAGGTCTTTTCAGGTACGCATACGGCGGCAACGGCGGGCACGAAGCAGGCGAGGAGGGTGAAGAGGACGGTGAATACGTCCTGCGTATACAGCCCGCGGAAGAATTGCACGGCGAGGAAGGAGATGAGGAGGGAGAGGGCGGCGGCAAATTTGCCGTACCCGCACACGAGGAGGGGCAGGGCGGCACAGAGGAGAAACTCCGCCGCGGGCAGCGCCGAGCCTTGCGTCACGCAGAGGGGGAGGGAGAGAACGGCCCCGAAGAGGACGGAGGAGGAATTTTTGAGGAGGAGAACGGCGACGAGCGTCCCGAAGAGCGCGAGCGAAAGATAGGGGAGTTCGCCGAACGCGCCGATGAGGCCCAGCCCGAGAAAGAGCCACAAAAGGCAGATCTCCGCAACGCGCGCGGCGGGCAGACGGCAGCGGAGGGCACGGTGCAGGAGGGCGTCGAGCCCGCCCTCGAAGAGGAGGGAGAGGAGGTACAAAAGCCCCGCGAGAATCGTCTTCTGCCAGAGGATGGGAAGGGGCAGAAAGGCGTACCCCGCATGCGGATAGAGGAAGACGAAGGGCAACTGCGCGGGGAGGAGCAGGAGGGCTTTTTCCCACCCCATTCTGCGATTACAGCGGTGATAGAGGGTAAAGAGGAGGAGAAAATAGGCGGTGGAGATCGAGGAGGAAAGGAGGGCCTCGAGGGAGAGAAGGGGGACGCAGGCGAGGAGCGATCCCGCCGCGCAGACGAAGGGGTTCAGCCCGCAGGCACAGGCGGCATAGTAGAGGGCGAGGGAGACGGGTTCCCTTTGGGGGAGCGCGAAGTTGACGGCAACGATCGCCGCCGTGAGGAGCAGGTACCCGACGATCGTGCGGCAGGAGAGGGCGGGGCGGCGGAATTTGATTTTTTTCATACAGACCTCCGGATGCGCCGATTATAGCACGCGGGGAAAGGCGGGGGAAAGGCGCAATGCGTCGTACCCGGTCGAAAGACGGCGAAAACTCTCTGCATGAACCCGCCACCCCACGTCCAAACACGTCACCCCGCCCCGCCCGCAGCTATGAATGCTATCGAAGGGCGGCACGAGCCGTAAGGCGAAGTAGCGC
>CANRFW010000102.1 GCA_947630035.1 uncultured Clostridia bacterium
CAAAACCACGCTTTTGCGCTGCGCGACCCAATTTGCAACGCCACCGCAGGCTTATTGTTCGGGCAAGCGAATGAGAGGACCAAGGGGGTTTCCCATACAAGTAACTTTCCTCGCACAAAAGATTTTGCGCCGAACGACAGAGTTCAACCCCCACCCCTACCCCGCCCCCTTCAAAGGGGGCAGGTATGAGGCGCAAAAGATTTTGTACGAAGTTTATCAGTATTCCGCTATCCCCAAAATATAGTCCGACTTCACGTCGAGCGCAGCACAGAGCTTGGCAAACGTGTCGAGCGCGGGAAACACGTCCTTCTTCATATACTTCGATACCGTCTGCGCCGATACCCCGATCCTCTTCGCAAGCTCCTTTTGCTGGATCCCGCTCGCCGCAACACACTCCCGCAGCCGCCGCTGAATGTCTTCCAATTCCATACTTCTTCCCCCTATTCGGTCTTTCGTAAAAAAATATCGCACAATGTACGATTTTTTGCTTGACAATCGTACATTATACGATTATAATAGGGGTATCTTCCGCAAAAAAAACACGGAAGAGGCAAATCGACAAAAAACGATTTTCCCCCTTATATGAAATCATTTCCTCGATTTGCCAAAAGCGCGCACGGTTTTTGCCGTGCGCGCCCATTTTTTTCGGCCGTTTACTTTATCCTGCGGTGGTGGTAATCGTAGGCATACTCATTGAGACGTTCGCCCTTCAGGTTGTAGATGAACCCATCGATCACCTTGCACCCCCATTCGGGGTTATGGAGTGGAAGATCTTCCAAAATTGCTTCATCGCTTGACCCGCTTGCTTCCACAAGCTCTAAATCCTCTATGCGGACACTGACCCCATCGTCGTCGAATTTTGTGACAGGGTCTTCCCGATAAAAACAAAACTTCCCGTACCGTATCTCCGCGTTGAGAATATGCCCCTCGTCGCCGCGGTGTAGCCCGTACTGTTCATAGTCATCCGATATAAGACGCACTCTGTCTAAATATTGCATGTGTCCTCCTTATTTTGCCCAACCGCTGATTGGTGTGTTGTTGTGTAATTTTCCATAGGGATATACCATCCACCCCGTTACCACATCAAACGATTTGCCGAGTTTGTCCCTTTTTCCTTTCATCCGCAGAGTAATGCTGATACGCTGCCCATGTTCATTAAAAAATCCCAACTTGTAGTTTCCTTCGGCATATTCTTTTTTTGCCCCCTCCCCAAGCAAAGCATAGACCTCGTCCGCGTCCTCGGGAAGATAGCCCATGCTTCGCATCAACTCTTCTTTTTTTACAAAAAGATAGTCCTTGATTTTTCTCATCGGAAAATCCAATGTCGGCTCGGGTGGAGCCGTTGGTTTCTGCTCGCACTTGCAAAAGGGGTGGTAGTAATCGGGTTTGTTGTCGTTTTTGAACACCGTTCTGTTCAGGGCGACACAAAGCGCACAGGTGTGCGTAATGCCGTCGTCCGTCGCCTCTCCGTTACAGACGTCGAGATCTTTGGGACTGATATTTTCCCGCCGCACCCAACCGTCGCCATTCTTGAGATAGTCTGTTATCTTGCCGTAAAGGGCTTCTAATTCTTTCATTCTTTCCTCCTTGTTTTTATTATCTCATAAAAAAACAAAAGAGCGGAAAGACATGACCGTTTTTTTCCGAAAAGCGGGAAACGGAATTTCTCCGTTCCCCGCCAACGCTTTTTACGCTTCGCAGTTCTTTTTCAAGGTCTCGAGGCTCTCCGCGATCTCCCCGGGAAGCCTGTCGCCGAACTGTTTGAAGTAGCCCTCGATCTCGTCCGCCTCGGCGCGCCACCTCTTCTTATCCACATAGAGGATGCTCTCGAGCGTCTCGCGGGAGTAATCCAACCCTTCGAGGTCGATATCCTTTGCATAGGGGACGTAGCCGATCGCCGTCTCCTGCGCATCCACCTCCCCCGTGCAGCGCTTCAAGATCCACTCGAGGACGCGCATGTTGTCGCCGAAGCCCGGCCAGAGGAAGTTGCCGTCCTTATCCTGGCGGAACCAGTTGACGTTGAAGATCTTGGGCGGGTTCTTGATCTTTTTGCCCATCTCGATCCAATGCCCGAAGTAGTCCGCCATGTGATAGCCCGCGAAGGGTTTCATCGCCATGGGGTCGTGGCGGAGGACGCCGACCGCGCCCGTCGCCGCCGCCGTCGTCTCCGAACTCATGATGGCGCCCACAAACACGCCGTGGTTCCAATCGCGGGACTGATAGACGAGCGGGGTGGTGGAAGCGCGCCGTCCGCCGAAGACGATCGCGTCGAGCGGGACGCCCTCCTTGGAATCGAATTCGGGGGAGAGGCAGGGGCAGTTCGCGGCGGGAGCCGTAAACCTCGAATTGGGGTGCGCCGCCTTCGTGCCGCTTGCGGGCGTCCAATCGTTGCCGAGCCAATCGATGAGGTGTTCGGGGGGCTGTTTGGTGAGGCCCTCCCACCACACGGTGTTGTCCGCGGGGTCGATGGCGACGTTGGTGAAGATGGTCCCCTTTCTCGTTGCGGCGAGCGCATTGGGGTTGCTCTTCTCGTTGGTGCCGGGGGCGACGCCGAAGAACCCGTTCTCGGGGTTGACCGCCCACAGCCTTCCGTCTTTGCCTACGCGGATCCACGCGATATCGTCCCCCACGCACTCCACTTTATATCCCTTTTCGAGATAGTGCTTGGGCGGGATGAGCATGGCGAGGTTGGTTTTTCCGCATGCGGAGGGGAACGCCGCCGCGAGGTAATGTTTTTCGCCGTTCGGGTAGGTGACGCCGAGGATCAGCATGTGTTCCGCCATCCACCCCTCGTTCTTGCCGAGGTAGGAGGCGATGCGGAGGGCAAAGCACTTCTTGCCGAGGAGCACGTTGCCGCCGTAAGCGGAGTTCACCGAGATGATGGTGTCGTCCTCGGGGAAGTGCATGATATACCGCTTTTCGGGATCCACGTCGCACTTGCAGTGGAAGCCCTTGATGAAGTCGCCGTTCTCGCCGAGCGCCTTGTAACAATCGAGGCCCACCCTCGTCATGATCGCCATGTTGAGGACGACGTAGATGGAGTCGGTGACCTCGATGCCGATCTTGCTGAACGGGGAGCCGACGATGCCCATCGAGTAGGGAATGACGTACATGGTGCGCCCTTTCATCTTGCCGCGGGCGATGGCGCCACACATGGCGTACGCCTCCTTGGGGTCCATCCAATAGTTGATGGGGCCCGCATCCTCCTTGTTCTTACAGCAGATGAAGGTGCGGTCCTCGACGCGCGCAACGTCGTTCTGCGCCGTTCTGTGATAGTAGCACCCGGGGAGTTTTTCCTGGTTGAGTTTGATCATCTCCCCCGTCTTTACGCCCTCTTCGCGGAGGGCGGCGAGCTGGGATTCGCTGCCGTCGATCCAGACGATCTTGTCGGGACAGGCGAGCTGTGCGCTCTTTTCTACGAAGTCGAGTACTTTCTTGTTGGTGGTGAGTGCCTTCATGTTATCCTCCTGCGGCGGTTCCGCCGATATTGACTCTTTTACGGTCCGCTTCCCGCGTGCCCGTACATTTTCATTATACCACCTATCCCGCCGATTGTAAACAAAATCGACGGAGATTTTTCGGAAAACCCCGCCCTCTCCCCTCCCGCCGTCACACAAAAAAACGGAAACGTTTGCCGTTTCCGCCCGAACTTTTTCAGCTTAAGGATACCCGCACGTATTCGCCCGTATCCGCATCCTGAAACACCATCCACACGCCCCCGCCCGCGAGGGGGACGAAGAGGGCGTTTTCCCCCATTTCGGGGGGAGGGGTCTCCCGTTCCGCCGCCACGCACAGGTATTGCGGCCTCCCCGCGCGGTAGACGATCCCGAGGAGGGCGTTCTCCCGCCTCACCCACTCCGACTGCGGGAAGACCTCCTTTAAGGTGTCGTCCCGCGGGAACCCGGCAAAGGCGAAGTCGAGCTTTTCGCGGAGTTCCTTGTAATATGTAAGCGACCCGCGCGAACGGGGCGGATAGAGCGGATCAGCCGCATCTTCCCGAGGACCGCTCCCCGCCTTCTCCTCTTGCGCTTGCCCTCCGCCGCCGCGCGGAGCTTCTTCATCCGCATGAGAATAATAATCGACCGAGGCGATCGCCTCGTCGTCGTACTCCGAGAGGGCGCGCTCGCGAAAGGGGAGGGGGTCGGGAAGGGGCACCCCGGGCGCGCGGGGAACATTGGGCGCGACGGGGGCGGGCGTCTCGAAGGGGGGAAGGGGGACGGCGGGCGACGGCTTCTCTTTGACGGCGGCAAGGAGGGGTTCGTATGCGGACGGCGCACTCCCGCAGGAGCCGAATGCCACCGGTTCCGCCTCCCCGCGGAGGTACACGACGAGCGCCGCGAACCCGTTTTTCACGGAGGGCGCGTTCTCCCGCCTCAAGGGAAGATTGCCGTTCAACTCGAAGAGGAGGGTCTTCTCCTCCGCCCGGAGAACAAGCCCGTACCTCCCCTCTTTCACGGGCGCCGCGCCCGCAAGTTTGGGGGTGACGGTGAGGGTATCCCCGAGCCTCTCGCAATACACCGCGCCCGAGAGCGCACTCCCGTCTGCGGAAAATCCTTTCTTGATCTGTTTCAAGACGCACACGCGTTTTTCGTAGGACATACCTGCCTCCTTTTCGGGAGAGTATAGCAAAGCGGGGGCGTCGATGCGCGCAAGATTTGCTCGGAAAAGGTCGAAATCGGGGGAATGGGTCGCGATTTTTTGACGATTTGGTTGCAATACGTTTTTCGCTCCGCATGGGTTACCGCGTCATCCTGATCCGCCCTTTACCACGTCACCCCGCCCCGCCCGCAGCTATGAATGCTATCGAAGGGCGGCACGAGCCGTTAGGCGAAGTAGCGTAGTCGAGGGGTGACTGTATGAAACACGTCATGTCTCGACGATGCTCGACATGACGTGTGCCCGCTCCTCCCGCTTTTTGTACGTCATGTCTCGACTGCGCTCGACATGACGTAAAGGGGCGACATGACGTATTCCAACGGTAATGTGTCCCCATTGCCCACCCCCGTCCCTACGGGACACCCCCTCCCATGGAGGGGGCAGAGAGCAGGCGGACCTGCCTTACCGTGTCACCCCGCCTCGCCCGCGATACACAATATGCCCCGCGCTGGGTTCCCGCGTCATCCTGAGCCGACAGAGTAGGAATAGAAACGCAAAAGCCTATCGTGCGAAGGATCCCGAAGTACGAAGTCCGCATTACATACTCATCGCTTATATCCTCGGGATTCTTCACCCCCACCGAGTATTCCGCATAACGAAGC
>CANRFW010000103.1 GCA_947630035.1 uncultured Clostridia bacterium
GGTGTACCCGCCGGGGCTCGAACCCGGAGTCGACGGCGTCGGAGGCCGTAATGTTATCCAATTACACTACGAGTACACGCCCTTTCCGTACGGAACGGAAATCATTATAACACAATCTTCGGAAAAATGCTTTATATTTTCGTCGCAATATGCTAAAATAGAGAAAAATTTTTCGGGAGGTCCCATGAAAGCACGGGTTGCGGTCGGAATGAGCGGCGGGGTGGATAGTTCCGTCGCCGCACTGCTCTTGAAGGAGGCGGGGTACGACGTCGTCGGGCTGTTCATGCGCAACTGGGAGGAGCGGGACAAGAACGGCGTCTGCTCGGCGGACGACGACTTCGAGGACGTCAAGCGGGTGTGCGATGTTATCGGCATGCCCTACTACACCGTCAACTTCGCGAAGGAGTACCTCGACCGTGTCTTCTCCCACTTCCTCGAGGAGTACCGCGCGGGGCGCACGCCCAACCCCGACGTTCTCTGCAACCGCGAGATAAAGTTCGGCCCCTTCAAGGAGTACGCCCGCGATCTCGGGGCGGAGCTTGTCGCCACGGGGCACTACTGCGGCGTCTCCCACGAGGGGGGCGTCCACCGCCTTCTGAAGGCTGCGGATGCGGACAAGGACCAGACCTATTTCCTCAACCAACTCACCCAAAAACAGCTGGAAGGGGTACTCTTTCCGCTCGCCCGTCTCACCAAAAAAGAGGTGCGCTCGATCGCGGAAGAGCGTGGACTTCCCACCGCAAAGAAGAAGGATTCGACGGGGGTGTGCTTCATCGGCGAGCGCAACTTCCGCAAATTTTTAGAGGGGTACCTGCCCGCCCGCCCGGGGAAGATCGTCACCCTCTCGGGGGAGACGGTGGGGGAACACGGCGGGCTAATGTACTACACCCTCGGCCAGCGGCGGGGACTCGACCTCGGCGGGAGGAAGGGGGAAGACGGCAGGTGGTTCGTCGTCAAAAAGGACCTCGCGCGCAACGAGCTTGTCGTCTCCCACGGCGACGAGGCCCCCCTCTATTCCCGCGGGTGCCTTGTCTCCCACGTCAATTTCATCCCCGCCCCGCCCGCGGAGGAGTTCGACTGCACGGCGAAATTCCGCTACCGTCAGGGGGAACAGCGGGTGCATGTGAAGCGGACGGAGGAGGGCCTTCGCATTGACTTTGCGGAGCTGCAGCGCGCCGTCACCGAGGGACAGTACGCGGTTTTATACGACGAGACGGCATGCTTGGGCGGCGGAGTCATCGAAAGTTCTTTCGGAGGGAGCGTATGAACGACCTCTTTGACGAAGCGCGCCTTCTCGCCCTCGGCTTTTCGCACGAAAACGGGGGGCTTGTGCGGAGGAAGACGATCGCCGGCGGGCTTGTCCTCATCACCGAAGTTTCCCCCGCGGGGGAGACCAAAGAGCGCGTTCTCGACCCCGATACGGGGGAACCTTACACCCTGCACCTCACCGATGCGGAGGGGACTTTTGTGGGACAGGTGCGGGAGGAGTGCCTTGCCGCGCGGAGGGAGACGGAGCCTTGCTTTGCATACGGCAAGTTCCGCTTTCCGCAGACGCGCGCCCTCCTCGCGTATGCGCACAAGAGGTACGGCGACGACCCCGAATTTTTGTGGGCGCAATACCCCGACTGCGCCGTTTTAAGGAGGCGGGAGACGGGGAAGTGGTACGCCGTCATCATGACGGTGGACGGCGCAAAATTGGAGGATGGGGGCGAAAAAGACGCGGAGATCGCCGATTTTCATATGGATCCCGCCCTGCTTCTTTCCCGTGTGGACGGGAAGAAACTTTTCCCCGGCTGGCACATGAACAAGAAGCATTGGGCGACGGCGATCCTCGACGGCCGCCTCTCCGCGGAGGAACTCGAAACTCTCCTCGACGAAAGCTACCTCCTTGCGAAATGACCCTTGCGCGGTTGCCTTTTAATTGACAACTGCATTAGCGCCTTGCGAATCGCAACTGCACGATCGCCTTGCGAAATGATCCTTGAAAGATCGGAATGCCGCCCTCCCGGGCGGCTTTTTCATGCTTTGATCCTTGCCTTCCCCTTGAGGGGAAGGTGTCCCCGCAGGGGACGGATGAGGTGTTACCGCAACACTGCATTTATGTAGCGCAGACCTGCCCCCTTTGAAGGGGGCGGGGGTAAGCGCAGACCTGCCCCCTTTGAAGGGGGCGGGGTATGGGTGGGGGTTGTTGCGTCTGCGCGTTGGGTTTCCGCGCTTTCCCCGTCCCTCATACCGACGCCGTGTAGCGGCGGAGCGTATCTTGAAAAGATTCACTCACTCCGCCTGCGGCTCCGTTCGGAATGAGGAGGGAGGGGACATCCTGCGGCTCCGTTCGGAATGAGGAGGGAGGGGACATCCTGCGGCTCCGTTCGGAATGAGGAACTGCAATCCCCACCCGTCACGGCCATGCCGTGCCACCCTCCCCTTTGAAAAAGGGTAGGGCTTCTTCGGACGGCCTCTTCATGCCTTGGGCGCAAGGCCTACCCTCCTTTGGAGGGGAGGCTCCGCCGCAGGCGGTGGTGGGGAGGCAAAACGTGGAGCGAGAAAACAATCCCCACCCGTCACGGCTATGCCGTGCCACCCTCCCCTTTGAAAAAGGGTAGGGCTTCTTCGGCGTCCATTCTTCATTTTCCATTCTCCATTCTCAATTTCCAAAAAAGTTCCGTATGATCTCCGCGATCTTGCTCCTATACACAAGGTTCCCGTTTCCGCCCGAGAAGCAGAGGGGCGGGTAGACGACGCACCACCAATTATCCCCCTTGCCCGAGCCGAGTTCGAGGATGAGTGCGTCATACACCCCCGCATCGAGGGTCGTCCCCTCATACACGCGGGTGGGGAAGGTCTCCCTCTTCAGGGACGCATGCGCGCCGTACGAAAACCCGTTCTCGCGGAGGACTTGCTCCGCCACCCGTTCGAGGGCGGGAAGCTCCGCTCTTATCCGCTCCATCGCCTCCTCCTTGTCTGCGCAGGCGGAAACGGCGGGGGTGAGGTACTCCACGACGGCGTCCCGCACCCTGTATTTCACCCGCTGTGCCTCCTCCCCGTTGGAATCCGCGCGGATATGTACGCGGAGGTAGCGGTCCGTCTCCGTCTTTGCCGCGGGAAGCCCGCAGGCGAGGAAGACGCCGAGCGCTACGGAGAGAAGAAGAACAATGACGAAACCCTTTTTCATGTCACACCTCGCAACAATGATTGCCCCGCCCGTCCTCTTTTATACCTTTGGGCGGCACGCATAAATTTTTTTGCCCTGCGCACATTGTGCATAGGAGGAAAATATGAAGAAGATTTTGGCAGTCGGCGCGCTGACGTTTGCGCTCGCCGCAAGCACGGTCGCGGGGGGAACGGCGTATGCCGTCCTGCACGCGGGGGATGCGGAACAGGCCGTAACCGTCACGGAGGCCGCCGTACTCCGCCAAGGGAGCAGGGGCGGAGAAGTGAAGGAAGTCCAGCGGAGATTAAAGCAGTGGGGGTACTATTCGGGTGCGGTAGACGGCATCTTCGGCTCCGCAACCAAGAAAGCGGTCGTCGCGTTCCAGAAGAAGAACGGGCTTACGGCGGACGGGATCGTCGGCAAGGCGACCTACAAGGCGCTCGGCATGAACGATTCCTACAACGCTTTAAGCGGCACGACGAAGCCCTCCGCGGGGTACACCTCGTCCGATCTCTACCTCATGGCAAAGGCGATCTACGCCGAGGGCAGAGGGGAGAGCTACACGGGGCAGGTCGCGATCGGCGCCGTCATCATGAACCGCGTGAAAAGCCCCTCCTTCCCCAACAGCATTTCGGGGGTCATCTATCAGAAGGGAGCCTTCACCGCCGTGACGGACGGGCAGATCAATCTCGAACCCAACCAAACGGCGTATAACGCCGCGCGGGATGCGATGAACGGGTGGGATCCCACCTATGGGTGTCTCTATTACTACAATCCCGCGGTCGCCACGAGCGCGTGGATCTTCAACCGCAAGACGGTGACCGTCATCGGCAAGCACGTGTTTGCCATTTAAGGAGGGAAATATGGAAAAGAAAATCGGAAAGAATGTTTCGAGCGGGGCAAAAAAGGTGGAGAAGATCGAGAAGTCTCCCGAAAAGGTAGACGCAAAGCCCGCCTCCGCCGTGCGCAAAGAGAGGACCGCGGAGGCCGTGAAGACGGAGAAGCGGGCGGCGGAAAAGAGAGTAAACGAGGCGAAGAAGCGCGCCGCGAAGAAGGAAGAGCAGGCCGAAAAGAAGGCGGACCTCAAGGCGAAAAAGCTCGAGAGACGGGCGGAACTCAAAAAGAAGAAGCTCGCCCGCAGGGAGATGATCGCCAAAAAGAAGCTCGCCCGCAGGGAAAAGAAGCTCGAAAAACGGGCTGCCCTCAAGGAAAGAAAGCTCGAAAAGAGGGCGGAGCGCACCGCCCGCCGCGAGATGCTGAAGAGCGAAGGAAAGGCGGAGAAGAGAAAGCGCCTCGAGCGGGAAAAGCGGGAACGTCTCGCCGCAAAGAGGGAGACGCGGGAGGCGCGCGAGAAGGCGCGGGAGAATAAGATCAAGGCGCGCGAGGCCGCCCATGCGAGAAAGGCGGAGGCGAAAAAGCGCCGTGCGGAGAGCCGCCGCAGGGAGAGAAAGAGCGGCACGGGGGGTTGGATCGCCGCCGTCTCCGTCCTCGGGGCGGCATGCCTCGCCCTTTCGACCGTCGTCACCGCGGGCGCCCTCCGCATGAACGACATGGCCCTCTCCGCCGAGAGCGGGTACCGCGCCGCCCTCTATGAGATGGTCTCGAGTTCGGAGGGATTGGAAAACAGTCTCGATAAGCTCCGCGTCGCAACGGGGGCGGAGGAACAGCGGGAGCTGTTCACCGAGGTCCTTCTCGGCAGCGCGATGATGGAAAACGCCCTCGAGAAACTCCCCGTGGAGGGAGCGACGGGGACGGACATCTCGGGCTTTGTCAACCGCACGGGGTCCTTTGCGCGGACGATGCTCGCAAAACTTTCGGCGGGGGAGAAACTCACCGAGCGGGAGCTTGCGGCGGTCGAAAGCCTCTATGAGGTCAACGCGGGTTTAAGCAGGGAACTCAACGATATCGCGACCCATACCTCCCGGAAGGAGTTCCGCACCTTCATGGCGGGGCAGGAGGGGAGCGTCTCCGAGCGCATCGCGGATATGACGAAGAGCGCGGGGGAGAAGTTCGCAGGCGAGGCTCCCTTTGCCGAGAGGGG
>CANRFW010000104.1 GCA_947630035.1 uncultured Clostridia bacterium
CTAACATACCTGCCCCCTTTGAAGGGGGCGGGGCAGGGGTGGGGGTTGAACTCTGTCGTTCGGCGCAAAATCTTTTGGAACCACGTCACCCCGCCCCGCCCGCAGCTATGATTGTTATCGAAGGGCGGCACGAGCCGTAAGGCGAAGTCGCGTAGTCGAGGGGTGACATGAAAAACCGCGTCATGTCTCGACGATGCTCGACATGACGTAAAGGGGCGACATGACGTATTCCAACGGTTGCGCGCCCCCGACTACCGCGTCATCCTGCCCCGCCCGCAGCTATAATGCTATCGAAGGGCGGCACGAGCGCACAGCGCGAAGTAGCCGATACAGTAAGAAGAAAACGCAAAAGCCCATCGTGCGAAGGATCCCGAAGTACGAAGTCCGCATTACATACTCGTCGCCTATATCCTCGGGATTCTTCACCCCCACCGAGTATTCCGCACAACGAAGTCAATCGCGGGGGTTCAGAATGACGCGCGAAACCGGCGCACGAAACCGTATCCCCTGCAAACAGAAGCCCCTTCCCGGGGAAGGAGAAAACCATGATCAACATACCCAAGGGCACGAAGGACGTTCTCCCTTCGCAGTCGCATATCTGGCAATACGTCGAGGACGTGGCGAGAGTCACGGCGGAGGGGTACGGGTTCGGCGAGATCCGCACCCCCGTCTTCGAACACACCGAACTCTTTGCCCGCGGCGTGGGGGACACGACGGACGTCGTCACCAAGGAGATGTATACCTTCCTCGACAGGGGCGGACGCAGCATCACCCTCCGTCCCGAGGGCACGGCGGGGGTCGCGCGCGCCTTTCTCGAGAACGGGCTGCAGGGGGGCGCGATGCCCTTCAAGGCGTATTACCTCTGTTCGGCATACCGTTACGAGCGCCCGCAGGCGGGGAGACTGCGCGAGTTCCACCAATTCGGTGCGGAGCTGTACGGCTCTCCCTCTCCCGCGGCGGATGCGGAGGCGATCTCCCTCGCGGACGCTTTCCTCAAAAATCTCGGGCTTCGGAAGGCGGAACTCCGTCTCAATTCCATCGGCTGTCCTGCCTGCCGCGCCCGTTACTATGAGGCTCTCAAGGATTATTTCCGACCCCATCTTGCCGAAATGTGCGAAGATTGCAACGCACGCTTCGCGAAAAACCCCATGCGGATGCTCGACTGCAAGGTGGAGGGGTGCAAGAAAATTACGGCTGGCGCGCCCCGCGCTCTCGACTATCTCTGCGACGGTTGCCGCACCCACTTCGGGGAAGTGAAGTCGCTGCTGGACGAGGCGGGGATCCGATACACCGTCGACCCCTCCATCGTGCGCGGGCTCGATTACTACACCCGCACGGTGTTCGAATTCGTCTCCGACGCGGCAGGCGCGCAGGGGACGGTACTCGGCGGCGGCAGGTACGACGGGCTTCTCTCGGCGTTCGGCGCAAAGCCCACCCCCGCGGTGGGGTTCGGCGCGGGCATCGAGCGGCTCCTCATGGTGATGGAGGCGGAGAACGTCCCCCTTCCCGAACCGCCGAAGATCGATTGCTACCTCGCGGGCATGGATGCACCCTCCCGCAAAAAGGCGTTCGTCCTCGCCGAAGAGCTTCGCCGCGCGGGGCTTTCGTGTGAGACGGACCTTCTCGACCGCTCTCTGAAGGCGCAGATGAAGTATGCGGACAAGATCGGCGCGAGGTTCGTCGCCGTCATCGGCGAGAGCGAACTCGAAGAGGGGGTCGTCCAACTCAAGGACATGGCGCGTTCCACGTCCGAACGCGTAAAATTCGAAGCGCTTGCGCAAACTTGTACAAAGGAGGAAGAGGATGGTAAAGGAACTTTCGGGGCATGAACTCGACGAACTCGTCACGAGCGGGAAGAAAGTGGTGTGCGACTTCTGGGCAAGCTGGTGCATGCCCTGCCGCATGCTCGGGCAGGTGATGGAAAAGCTCTCGGAGGAGTTTCGGGAGAGGGCGGAATTCGTAAAGGTCAACGTGGATGAAAACGGGGACCTCGCCGCCTCCCTCGGCATTTTCTCCATTCCCGACGTGTACGTCTTCGCGGGAGGGGAGATAAAATCCCACAACCTCGGGTATCTTCCCGAGGAGGAGATGCGCGCCTTTTTAAGCGAAAACCTGTAAAAAAATCCCGCCCGCACGGGCGGTTTTTGCGACATGGGGTCTGATTTTGCGATGAAAGAGAACTACGACAAGCGGATGCTGGAGATCGCGCGGGAGCATGCGGGGGAGAGCCTTCTTCTCCACAGCTGTTGTGCGCCCTGTTCGAGCTATTGCCTCGAGCAGCTCGCCCCGCTCTTCCGCGTGACGGTGTTCTATTTCAACCCCAATCTCGATACGGAGGAGGAGTACGAAAGGCGCAAGGCGGAGCAGATCCGCTATCTTTCGGAGACCTCCCTCGCCTCCTTTCTCGACTGCGACTACTCCCCCGAACGGTACCTTTCCGCAGTAAAGGGGCTTGAGGCGGAGAAGGAGGGGGGTGCGCGGTGTGCCGCGTGCTTCCGTCTCCGTTTGGAGGAAACGGCCCGCCGCGCGAAGGAGCTTGGGTTTTCCTTCTTCGGGACCACGCTCACCGTCTCCCCCTTGAAGAATGCGGAGCTTATCAATCGAACCGGCTTCGAACTTGCGGAGGAGTACGGCGTCTCCTATCTTCCCTCCGATTTCAAGAAGAGGGGCGGGTACCTCCGTTCCGTCGAGCTTTCCAAAGAACACAGGCTGTACCGCCAGAACTATTGCGGTTGCGTCTTTTCCCGCCGCTCATAGCGGCTCGCCCGTGAGGAGATGGCGGGAGAACTCCTCCCGCGGGAGGGCGGCCCCCTCCGCCGCACGGAAGAAGAGTTCCATCCGCCGCGCACTGTCCCGCGAGGCGCGGTCGAAGAACTCGTCCGCATTCCTTCCCGCCTCTTCGGAGCGGAAGATCCTCCCCGCCGCACTCTCGGGATCGGGATCCTCGCGGGGGAAGAAGTCGGCAAGCCATCTCACATGCAGGATCTCTTCGAGCTTCGCCCACCGTTTTCGGCGGGCGTAGCCGTTTTTATGGAAGAAAGAGAGGAATTTCCCGAAGCGGACGAGGGCATTTTTCAGGGCGGCGGCGGAGACGGGGGGAAGGTGCAGGCGCTCCGTCACGCAGCGCAGGAGCCGGAAGAGGACCCCCTCCCGCGCGATCCGCTTGGGGAGGAAGGGGAAGAAGTAATTCTCCGCCTCCTTTGCGGCACGGGTACGGGCGAAGTAGACGTCCCAATCGCTCTCCACTTGCTGATGGACGCGGCGGGGGAGACCCGTTTGCTCGAGGTAGCGGTAGAGGAGGGGATGGAAGACCGTGTCCGCGCTGTAGTGGGAGACATACCCGAGGCAGTACGCGAGGGCGCGGGTGTAGTTCTCCCCCGAGAATTTCCGCACGCCGTCCGCGAGGGCGGAGAAGAGATCGTACACCCGCTCCCTGTGCAGAAGACGCCCGAGGTTGCGCCGCTTGCCGCGGTGCGGGTCGAGGAAGAAAAAGAGATCGGGGCCCTGCGCGCCGAGGAAAAAGTAGTCGGGCGCGATGCTCGCCGTCTGCCAGAGGTAGGGGGGAAGGACCTGCTTTGCGCTCTCCGCGATGAGATGATGGGTGATGCTCGACGGCATGGCGGCCTCCTTTTTTTGATTATCGACCGCTTTCGCCCGTTCGAAACATGGCGCGGGTCCGCGCTTTTTCGGAGCGCCCGCCCCCGTTTCGCTTATCCCTCGGCTTCTCCTCGAGGACGCCATGGGCGTGCCCTGCGCTGAAGCTCCGCCGCCGCGCATGCGACCCGCCACGTCATTCCGACGCCGCGCCCTTTGCGGCGGAGGAATCTCGCCGCTTTTCGCAACAGGGTTTCCTCACGCGTCTCAAACGCCCGCCCGCAAATTGCGGGCGGGCGTTTGAGACGGTTCGGAATGACGTGAAAGAGAGGCGGCGGGAGCGAGAAGGGCGGGCGTTTGAGACGGTTCGGAATGACGTGAAAGAGATACGGCGGGAGCGAGGCATATATAAAATCTGCCCCTCCGTGGGGGGCAGGGGGGGACGTCCACGCGAACCGTTTATAAACGTCATGTCGCCTCTTGCTTGTAACGTCATGTCGAGCGTAGTCGAGACATGACGCGAGTTTACATGTCATCCCTCGATTGCGCTACTTCGCTTTACGGCTTGTGCCGCCCTCCGATAACATTCATAGTTACGGGCGGAGCAACCGTATTTTCCGACCCCATATCCGCATTTTGTGCGGATCATGCCGTAAACGGGTACTGCCGTGCGCCGAAAATTGCGGTGCCGAGCCGCACGAGGTTGGAGCCGTGGGCGATGCACAGCCGCCAATCCCCGCTCATTCCCATGGAGAGGACGGCGGCATTCCCGTCCCTTTTCCGTATCCGTTCGAAGAGGGCGCGCGCCCCGTCCGCGAGGGCGGCGAGGTATCCCTCGTCCTCCGATTCGGGCAGCATCGCCATGAGGCCCCGCGGGCGGAGGGAGGGGAGTTCTTTGAGACGGAGGTAGGCTTCCTCCGCCTCCTCCGCGGAAAACCCGCCCTTGCTCGTCTCCCCGCCGATATTCACTTCGAGGAGGACGTCCTGCACGGCGCCGAGTTTTTCCGCCTGCCGTGCGATCTCCTCCGCGATCTCATAGCGGTCCACCGAGTGGATGAGGGCGCACTTGCCCACGACGTATTTCACCTTATTGCCCTGCAGCCTTCCGATGAAGTCCATGCGGAAGTTGCCCGAAAGGAGGGGGAGCTTGTCCCGCACCTCCTGCGCCCTGTTCTCGCCGACGACTTCGATCCCCGCCCCGATCGCACGGCAAATCTCTTCGGGCGTTCTCGTCTTTGTCGCGGCGAGGAGGGTCACCTTTTCCCCGTAGGAGTTTACGCCGATCTCCGCGAGCAGATTTTTTACGTTTTCCTCGATCATATCAATACTTTGCGAGCCGCTTTTTGAGGGAGGCAATGCCCGCCCTCGCCGCCTTCACCGAGGAGCCGCCCACCGAGTTTCTCGCCTCGGCGGAGGTGCGGGTGGTCACCGCGGTGAGGATATCCGCCTCGAAGACGGGGGAAGCCGCTTTGAACTCTCCGAGGGTGAGATCGGTGAGTTTCTTCTTTGCCGCGATGCACTCCCGCACGAGTTTCCCCGTTACGGCATGGGCGTCGCGGAAGGGCATTCCCTTCTTTGCGAGAT
>CANRFW010000105.1 GCA_947630035.1 uncultured Clostridia bacterium
CATCAACCTCAATTTCGACGTCTCCTTCAACAACATGACGGCGGCCTTCCTCGAGGGCACCGCCGACTACTGCACCGTCTTCGAGCCCACAGCCTCCGCGATACAAGCAGAGGGCAAGGGGTACATCGTCGCGGCGGTCGGCGAGGCGAGCGGCGAGGTCCCCTACACGAGTTACATTGCCAAAAAATCGTGGATAAAGGGACATGAAGACACCGTGAAGGGCTTCCTCCGCGCCATGCTGAAGGCCGTGGAGTATGTGCAGACCAAGTCCGAAAGCGAGGTGGCGGGGCTTCTCAAAAAGCACTTCGCGGATACCTCCGAAGAGTCTCTCGCGACGAGCGTGAAAAACTACCGCGAGATCGACGCCTGGGTCACCGACATGGCGATGACGGAGCAGAGCTTCACCCGCTTGCAGGACATTATGGACGCGGCGGGCGAACTCCCCTCCCGCGTGGACTTCGGGTTCTTCGTGGACAACAGCTATGTGCAAGAGGTCTACAGGGCGCTGAAGGGATAGCGCGCAGACCGTTACAGAGGAAACGCCAATGAAAAAAGAAATTCTGCGATTTTCCGACGTGACCTATATCTACCACACCAAACGCGACGAGACGACGGCGGCGGAGGGGCTTTCGTTTACGGTGAAGGAGGGGGAGTTCGTCTCCTTCATCGGCCCCTCGGGGTGCGGGAAGACGACCCTTCTCTCCCTCGCGGCGGGGCTTCTTTCCCCCACTTCGGGGCTTGTTACAAGGAGCGGGAGCTGCGGCTACATGCTGCAAAAGGACGAACTCTTCCCGTGGAGGACCATCGAGAAGAATATCCGTCTCCCCCTCGAGATCAAGAAGCAGGATACCCCCGAAAACAGGATGAGAGCCTTGGGGCTTGCCGAAAAGTACGGGCTAAAGGAGTTTTTGCAGAGCTATCCCTCCCAGCTCTCGGGGGGAATGCGCCAGCGGGCGGCCCTCATCCGCACCCTTGCGACCGACCCCGACCTTCTCCTCCTCGACGAACCCTTCTCCGCCCTCGACTATCAGACGCGGCTCAACGTGACGGAGGACGTGGCGTCCATCATACGGGGAGAGGGAAAGACGGCCGTCCTCATCACGCACGACATTTCGGAGGCGATCTCCCTCTCCGACCGCATCCTCGTGCTTACGGCACGGCCCGCGCGCGTCGCCCATGAACACAGGGTGGATCTCACCGAAAAAGATCCCTTAAAACGGAGAAAAGAGGCGGGCTTCTCCCTTTGGTTCGACCGCCTCTGGAAGGAGTTGAACGGATGAAAAAGGAACGGAAAAACCACTCGGAGGAACACCTCCGCTATCTCGGAAAACGGAAGCGGCGCGCCGCGCTCGTGTGGTCGCTGCGCATCGGCGGGCTTCTTCTCATCCTCGGCACCTGGGAACTCGTTACGCGGGTCGGCTGGGCGGACCCCTTCCTCGTAAGCTCCCCCACCCGCATCGCCAAGACGATCGCGGGGCTGTACCGCGACGGTTCCCTCTTCTACCATATCGGCACGACCCTTTGGGAGACCCTCGCGGGATTTGCGATCGCCGTCGCCGTCGGCTTCGGCACCGCTCTTCTTCTGTGGTGCAGCGACACTCTCCGCGCCGTCCTCGAGCCCTACCTCGTCGTCCTCAATGCCCTCCCCAAGATCGCCCTCGGCCCCCTCATCATCGTGTGGTTCGGCACGGGGAGCCGCGCGATCCTGTGCATGACGGTCGTCGTGGGGCTTGTCGTCGCCATCCTGCACATGCTCACCGCCTTCATCGCGACCGATAAAAACAAGGTGCTTCTCCTGCGGTCGATGGGTGCGGGCAAGCTGCAGATCCTCTTCAAGCTCGTGATCCCGTCCTCCCTACCCTCCTTCATCTCTATGCTGAAGGTGAACGTCGGGATGGCGTGGATCGGCTCCATCATGGGGGAATATATCGTATCGAAGGCGGGGCTCGGGTATCTCATCGTGTACGGCGGGCAGGTGTTCAAGCTCGACCTCGTGATGAGTGCGACCGCCATTCTCTGCGTTCTCGCCGCGGGCATGTACTTCCTCGTGGCGCTTCTCGAAAAACTCATCGTAAAGAACGAAGAGAGCTGAAAAGGCAAGCCCGAAAATGCCGAGTACGGGGTAAAAATACCCCACGATCCCGCCGAGGCCGAGGCGGGACAGACCGAACGCCGCGAGGAGAGCGATCCCCTTCGCGGCGTATTTTTTTGCCCCCGAAAGGCCGTTTGCCCCCTCGAGAATGGGATAGAGAGAGGAGCCGAGGGAGGTGAGGATGGCGAGCGCCGCGGCAACATGGAAGACGGGGCTGTGAACGGCTGCAAGGTAGGGCGTCTCCGCTCCCGCCGTCCCCTTCGCCGAGATTTTTCCGAGAACGAAGACGGCGCCCGCCGCGATCAGAATACCCGCAAGGAGGGAGGAAAGAAGAGGCTTTTCTGCCGTCTTCCCCGCCTCGGTGAGAACGGGAACTGCGAGGAAGAGGTTCATTCCCGCATACAGGCCCCCGCCGAAAAGGCCGAAGCCGCCGAAAAGAGTCCCCCCGCCCCCGCCCGTAAAAAAGACGAAGCCGAGGAGGACGGGCACCAGAACGGAGTTGAGGATCCCCAGCCCTTTCGTCCCCCCGCGGAGAACGAGGAGGACGGCGGCAAGCCCCGCAAGGGAGAGGAGGGGCGAAAAGCGCGGGAGGAGGGAATCCAGCCCCGCGAGCATGCCGGCGGCGGGGATAAAGGAGCCGAAAAGAAAGGCGGCGCGCACCGCTCTTTCCCCCCTTCCGAAGAGTGCCGAGAGCGCGGCGCGGTATCCGCCGTACTTTTTCCCGAGCCGCAAAAAGAGGGTGCAGAGCAGCGCATAAAGGAGCGCGGAGAAAAGCACAGGGACAAGGTAGCCCTCCGCGCCGAAGAAACGGACAAGCTCCGCGCCCGAGATAAATCCCGCGCCGACACTCGTCCCCACGATAAAAAGCGCCGTCCGTATGACCCCCATTCTCTTCTATTTACGGGCAATCCCCCCGCAATATGCGAAAAAATCAAAAAATTTTTCCAAATTATGTCAGACATAGTACTATTTCTATTGACATACTCCACGAGATATTGTATAATATGAGTGACATAGTAACAAAGGAGGAAAAAGATGGACGAGGAAGACCGCATCGCGGAACCCGAAGAGAATGAAGACGGCAAAGAAGAAAAGTCTATAAGCTCCGACCTTATCCGCGGGCATATCAATACCATTATCCTGCGCGCCCTCTACGACGGCGACAAGTACGGCTATGAGATCATCGCCGAGATCGAACGCAAGAGCCACGGGCAGTATTCGCTGAAACAGCCCTCTCTCTACAGCGCACTCAAGCGTCTCGAGAAGGACGGCTACGTCACCTCCTATTGGGGAGGCTCGGTCGGCGGCGGCAGAAGAAAATACTTCTCCCTCACCGACGAGGGCAAGAACATTGCGGAACAGAACCAGACGGAGTGGGAGTACTCCCGTACCGTCATCGACAGTCTCATCTCCGATAAGGACTTCGACTTCTCCAACCCCGCCCCCACCGCGGTGAACATGCGGGTTTTGCGCAACACCACGTCCCGCGTGCCTGCGGGCGAGGACGACGGCGAGGAGGAACTCTTCGAGGATGTCGATTACGACCGCCGCAGCGAGGAACTCTCCGCGCGGAACGCCGAACTCGAACAGCGCAACTCGGAGCTTGAGGAGAAGAGTTCGGAGCTGGACCGCCGCACCGCAGAACTCGAGGAAGAGCGCAGGAAGTTCGAAGAGGAACTCGCCGCCCGCCGCGATGCCGAAGCCGCCGAAGAAGAGGCGGAGCGCGTCTCCTATGAGGAACGCCTGAAGGAGACCAACGACCTGCTCGAAGCCGAGCGCGCCGCCCACGGCGAGGCCCTTCGCGAGAGAGACGCCCTCCTCGAGGAGGAACGCGCCGCCCACGACAACGCGATCCGCGAGAGAGATCTTGCGATCGAGGAGGAACGCAAGGCCTACGAAACCGCCCTGCGCGAGAGGCAGGAACAGCTCGTCCGCGAGCGGGAGTCCCGCGAACAGGAGATCGCCGACCGCGAAGCGCAGATCCGCGAGGAGTTTGCCGAGGAATACAGAAAGCGGGAGAAAGAACTCCGCCACGAGAACTTCCTCCGCCTCATCAATACCCCTCCCGCCGTGGAGCAGGAATCGGGCGATTTCGTCAATTACACCGCGCCCGTCGCGCAGGAGAAGATCGCCGAACCCGAGCCTCAGCCCGAGCCGCCCCGTCCCGATCTTCCCCCCTCCGACTACCGCACGGTGGTGCGCGACCTCTACTCCAACGCCGTGCAGCAGCCCGTGCGCGAGGAGCCGGCGCAGAGCCGCGCCCAGTCTCTCGACGGTGTCGACTTCTACGACCTCGAGTCGCGTGCCGCGCGGGACAATATCCGCATCGTCACGACGGGCGGCAAACTTGCGGCAAACAAGGAACCCGAAACCCGTTCGGAGAGCGTCGTCCATAAGGGCAAGGCGGCATTCTTGAGTGCGATCGTCGTCTTCTTCCTCTGCGTGGCGGAGGGCAGCGTGGCGCTCGGACTTCAGAAGCGCCTCTCCCTTCCCCTCTTCTATCCTTACTTTATATGGGGAGCCGGGCTTGCGCTTCTTCTCGTTACGGGACTGCTGTACGCCAACCACGTCGGCGAACGCGCCCTGCGGAAAAAGAGCCTCGCGCTCGTGAACTCGATCGTCGCCTACGTACTCGTACTCATCATCATTCTCATCGTGGCGCTTGCGATCCCCATCGACTTTGCAAGCGGCAGCGCACGGGCAACCTTCATCGCCTTCCCCGCCGTGTTCTTTACGGGGATCGTCGCATTCGGAATTACCTACTACCTGCAAATAAGACCGCTGAAAGAATAAGGCATAATCCCGACCCGCCGCGGTCGGGATTTTTTTACGAAAGAGCGTCACGCGCCCCGATTTTCGGGGCGCGTGACACTATAAAAAAGGCACATAGATTGATCTAATCTATGTACCCAATGCTTTACTATCATACCACAGTCCGCCCGCTCCGTCAAGCAAAACGCATGAATTTTTTTGAAAAAGAGCGAGAAATACCTTCAACCGCCCCCGCCCCTCCTTCCGTGTTCTCCGAAATGGTACATAGATTAGATCAATCTATGTGCCTTTTTTATAGTGTCACGCGC
>CANRFW010000106.1 GCA_947630035.1 uncultured Clostridia bacterium
CGTACATGGCGTTCACGTTGAGGGTGATCTTCTTCATGAGGGCGGTGTAGATGCCCACGCATTGGAGGAGGGTGGTCTCCGCATCGAAGAATCCCTCCTTGTCCTCCTGCAGGTCCTTGTTATAGGCGAGGGGCAGGCCTTTTATCACGGTGAGAACGGAGACGAGCGCGCCGTACACCCGCCCCGTCTTCCCGCGGACGAGTTCTGGAAGGTCTGGATTTTTCTTCTGCGGCATGATGGAGGACCCCGTCGAGTATTCGTCGGGAATGTTCCAATAGCCGAACTCCTCGGAGGTATAGAGAATGGTGTCCTCGCACAGCCGCGAGAGGTGCGCCATCGCAAGGGAGGCGCAGAAGAGGTACTCCGCAATAAAATCGCGGTCGGAGACGGCGTCGAGGGAGTTTTGGGAGACGGAGGAAAAGCCGAGAAGCTCCCTCGTCTTCTCGCGGTCGATGGGGTAGGAAGTCCCCGCAAGCGCCGCACTGCCGAGGGGCATTACATTGAGTCGTGCGCGGCAGGCCGCAAAGCGGTCGATATCCCGCAAGAACATCTCCGAGTAGGCGTTGAAGTACTGCGCGCAGTTGATGGGCTGCGCCTTCCTGAGGTGGGTGAACCCGGGCATCACATAGTGTACCCCTTCCCTTGCGCGGAGGAGAAGAACGCCGACGAGATCCTTCAGCGCCCTTATCGCCCCTTCGCAGCTTTTGCGCGCATAGAGGCGCATGTCCGTCGCCACCTGATCGTTGCGGGAGCGCGCCGTGTGGAGTTTTTTGCCCACGTCGCCGATCTTTTCCACCAGCTCTCCCTCGATGAAGGAGTGGATATCCTCCGCCCCCTCAACGGGCATGCCCGCGGCAACCTCTCTCACGATCTCTTTAAGGCCCTCGCAGATGCGCTCCGACTCCTTTTCGGTGAGGATGCCGCATGCGCCGAGCATGGTCGCATGGGCGAGGGAGGCCGCGACGTCGACGTCGAAGAGCTTCCTGTCGAAGGTAAGGGATTGGTTGAAGGCGTCCGCATCCTTGGAGAGGGGGGTATCGAACCTGCCCTGCCAGAGTTTCTCTTTCATGAAGACCTCTCGGGTTTTTCTTTTATAGTACACGCTTTTGCGGAAAAAATCAAGTTTTTGTCGGGAGACGCGGGGAGAAAAATTTTGTAAACCTCTTGACTTTCCTCCTCCGCCGTTCTATAATGGTCGAAAGAAAGATACAAGGAGATTCTGTATGGCAAAGAAAAAGATCGGGCTTCTCGGCATCATCCTGCTCGCCGTCCCGGCGGTGGGGCTTATCCTCACTGTGGTGGGCGTGGCGGTGCCTTGGTTTACGGCGGATTTGAGGCCGCTCGGGACAAAAACATACGGGCTGTTCGCCGAGGGGCTCGGGGACCTCGGGAAACTTGCGGATTTCCCCATCGCACCCGCGCAGGCGTTCGCCCTCCTCGCCCTCATTTTGGGGACGGGCTGCTGCGTTCTCGTCGCCCTCGAGGTGTTCGGCGTGTTCGGGCTTCCCCGTTCGATCGTCGGGTTCGTCCTCCGCATCGTCCTCGTGGCGCTTACGGGCATCTTTGCGATCCTCGCTATGGCGCTCGGGCTTGCCTTTGCGGATAAAACGGGGCTTGCGGGCAATGCGGGCGCCTATCTCACCCTCATCGGCGGGATCCTCGCTTGCGTGCCCCTCGTATTAAGCCGCAAGTAACGCTCTTCCGGTTTGAGGCGCCCTCCCCCCTCGGTGCGGGGGAGGGGGCCTCTGTGCTTTTTCCGTGACGGCCGCATTCCCGCGGCTTTTTCCTTTTATAATTCTTGACAATGTCCGCCGTTTTTTGTAAAATAGAACTATGGTGATCTTGGGCTTGGACCCCGGCTACGGCACGATGGGGTACGGCGTTGTGGAAAAAAATGCGCGGGGGGACTGCCGCGCCGTCGACTACGGCGTCGTCAAGACGCCCGCGGGCGAAAATTTCGCCGTGCGCCTCTGTATGCTCGAGGAGGGGGTGAACGCCCTCTTCGATAAATTCGGTCCCGAAGAGGCGGCGATGGAGGAACTCTTCTTCTCCAAGAACGTGACGACGGGCATCGCCGTCGCCCATGCCCGCGGAGTGATGCTCCTCACCTGCAACAAGCGGTGCGGGAAGATCTTCGAGTACACCCCCAACCAGATCAAGCAGGCGCTTACGGGGTACGGCGGGGCGGACAAGCAGCAGATCCAGCGGTGCGTCGCCTCCCACCTCCGTCTCAAGGGGATCCCCCGTCCCGACGACGCGGCGGATGCCCTCGCCGTTGCACTCTGCCATGCGTTCACGAGCCGTTTTGCAAATTTGTTCAGCGTGCGGTAACGCCGCAAAAGGGAAAGTATGATCGGATATCTGAAAGGAAAAGTGAAGTATCTCGACCCCGAATACGTCCTCCTCGAGGTGAACGGCGTGGGGTACGAAGTCATCTGCTCGGGCGCGGCGTTCTCGCGGCTCTCGGGCGTGAGAGCGGGAGAAGAGGGGGAGGTGTATACCTACATGCAGGTCAAGGAAGACGGCATCTCTTTATTCGGCTTTGCCGATCCCACCGAGAAGTCCCTCTTTATCCGCCTCACCTCCGTGCAGGGCGTGGGGGCGAAGATGGGCATAGCCATCCTTTCCGCCATGCGTCCCTCCGAACTCTCGGAGGCGATCGCCCTCGCCGACGCCAAGCGCCTTGCAGGCGTGAAGGGGGTCGGGAAGAAGACGGCGGAGCGCATCATTTTAGAGCTTCACGGGAAGATCTCGGCGGACGAGCTTCTCGGTTCGGACAACGTGGGGGGCAGACTCTCCGCGAAGCCCTCCGACGAGGAGGACGACGCCGTCTCCGCCCTCATGGGGCTTGGCTTCACCAAACAGGAGAGCGCGCGCGCCGTCGAACGCGCACGGGCGAAAGGGGCGAAATCGGTGGAAGAAATCATCTCGCTCGCCCTCCGCGGCATGTAAACAATGAGAGAATTCCGCGTCCCCGCGGGGACGGAAAAGATAGGCGACTGCGAATATTACGGCGCGGACTTTGAGAGGATCGTCCTCCCCGAGGGCGTGAAATTTATCGACATGTCCGCCTTTTCGGGGGCGAAGTGTTTTGAGATCGTCCTCCCCGAGGGGATAGAGGAGATCGCAGACTACGCCTTTGCGGAGAGCATGCTCGAGAGCATCACCTTCCCCGCCTCCCTCAAAAAGCTCGGGAGCGCGGCCCTCCGCAACTGCAAAAAATTGAAGAGCGTTATTTTTTCGGGGGACGGGCCTTCCTGCATCGAGAGCATCACCTTTCAGGGCTGTACCGCCCTTGAGCGCGTGGCGTTCGGCGGGGGGCTGAAAATTTTGGGCTCGGAGTTCGACGACGGCGGCGCATTCGAAAAGTGCATTTCCTTGAAGGAGGCGATCCTCCCCGAGGGGTTTTTGTTCCTCGGCGGCGGCACCTTTGCGGGGTGTTCCTCCCTCGGCCGCATCGTCCTTCCCGCAACCCTTAAGGCGATCGGCGAAGAGGCGCTCGCGGGCACGGCGATAGAGGAGCTGGAAGTGCCCGAGGGGGTGAAGGAGTTTTACGGCGTCGTCCCCTCCTGCGCAAAGCTCGGGCGCATCGTCCTCCCCGCCTCCGTGGAGGCGCTCTCCCTCAAGGCGTTCGGGGGACTGCCCTCTTTGAAAGAGGTCGTCCTCCCCGCAAGATTCCGAAAAGACCTCGGGCTGTATTTTCCCGGGGACGCGCAAGAGCGGATGAAGATCGTATTCATCTGACCGCATATGCGCTGCGGCGCAAGTTGAGAAAAAACACCGACGGGTGAAAGGATCGGCATATGTTTGACGAAGAATTCGGCAGTTTCGACGAGGGCGACTTCCTCACAAGCACCAAAACGGAATACGATGCGGAGGAGAACGTCCTCCGTCCCAAGACGATGGAGGAGTACGTCGGGCAGGAGAAGGTCAAGGAGAACCTCACCGTCTACATGACGGCCGCCAAGGCGAGAGGGGAGGCGCTCGACCATGTCCTCCTCTACGGCCCTCCCGGGCTTGGCAAGACGACGCTCGCCCACGTCATTGCGAACACGATGGGTTCGCAAATCAAACTCACGTCGGGGCCTGCCATCGAGAGGCAGGGGGACCTCGCCGCCATCCTCTCCAATCTCAACGAGGGGGACATCCTCTTCATCGACGAAATACACCGTCTCGCCCACACCGTGGAGGAGACCCTCTATTCCGCCATGGAGGACTATGCGCTCGATATCATCGTGGGCAAGGGGCCCATGGCGCGCAATATCCGCCTCCCCCTCAAAAAATTCACCCTCATCGGGGCGACCACTCGCGCGGGGATGATCTCCTCCCCCTTGCGCGACAGGTTCGGCATCATCTGCCGCCTCGAGAGCTACTCTCCCGCGGAACTCAAGCGCATCGTCACCCGCTCGGCGAACACCCTCGGCATTGCAATCGAGGAGGAGGGCGGCTACGAGATCGCCCGCCGTTCCCGCGGCACCCCCCGTATCGCGAACAGGCTTTTGAAGCGGGTGCGCGACTTTTCCGCCGTGCGCGGGAGCAAGAAGATCACGCAGGCGGATGCGGACGCCGCCTTGAACCGCATGGAGATCGACGGCTTGGGGCTGGACGAGACCGACCGCAATTTCCTCCGCGCCCTCATCGAAAAGTTCGGCGGGGGACCCGCGGGGCTTGAGACGATCGCCGCGGCGATCAATGAGGACGTCAATACCATTGAAGACGTATACGAGCCGTATCTCATCCAACTCGGCTTTATCGCCCGCACCCCGCGGGGGCGCATTTGCCTCAAGGGGGGTTACGAACACATGGGCATGAAGATCCCCGAAGCCGCGAAGAAACAGCTCTCGGTGTTCGACGAATAGCCTTCGCCGCTCCTCGCGATTGCTATTGAACCTGCCCCGCCGCTCCTCGCGATTGCCATTAGACCTGCCCCCGCCCTCCTCGCGATTGCTATTAGACCTGCCCCCTTTGAAGGGGGCGGGTGTCACGGCGCGGCCGTGACGGGTGGGGGTTGTCCCCGATATTCCGCCCTTCTCTTGCCCTCCCCCTGCGTAAGGGGGAGGGGTAGGGGTGA
>CANRFW010000107.1 GCA_947630035.1 uncultured Clostridia bacterium
ATTCTATGTACCTTCGGGAGAATATAATCGCCATACCGTCCCAATGGCTGTTATAGAAAAAACTTTCATGAAAGGAGAAAAAACAATGTCCAAGAAATTGAAGAAGGGCTTTACGCTCGCGGAACTCCTGATCGTCGTCGCGATCATCGCAGTTCTCACCGCCATCGCGGTCCCGCTGTTCGTAACTTCCCTCACCAAGGCGCAAAATGCCACCAAAGATGCCAACAAGCGCGCTGTACGCGGTGCGGCCGTTGCATATATCTTGGAGCAAGAAGTACCTACTTCCACGATTTCAACAGGCACCGAAACGAGCGGCGTTTACAGTGCGAAATCCGACAAAACCGGTTGGGAACTCGTCGGGCCTTGGAAGGCTGTGGCGGAACTTGACAAATCGGGGAATATTAAGACCATCAATGTCACCATCACTACAGCCGAGGAGCAGGAGGCGTACGTCGAAACAACCGATAAAATTACTGTTACGATTGTAATTACAAAACTGACGTACACCAACAATTAATCTAAATCAAATTTTCCCCATGCCGCAGGGATGGCGGCGGACGGGAACAAACAAGACAGCTATGCGGCGGAATTCAGGCAAGGGTGAAGCCGCATTGCCTATGCCGTGTCCGACAGGGATGTAAAGATACGGCAGCCTCGGGGCGTCCTTATCGGGCGCCCCGTTCTTTTCGGATCCACTCACTCCAAGCGCCGCCCGCTTTCGCGGGCGGCGCTTGGAGTTCGGGATGAGGAATGGGACGCATGCGCGGCGTCAGAATGACGCGGCGGGGTGCGGTCTTCCTCGCCCTTGCCTTCCCCTTGTGAGGGGAAGGTGTCCCCGAAGGGGACGGATGAGGTGGCGTAAAATTTATATACACCTCATCACCGCCGCAAACGGCGGAGCTTCCCCTCAAGGGGAAGCCAAGGGAAACTGTATAAAATGCGTCATGTCTCGACTACGCTCGACATGACGTGTTGGGGCGGCATGACATGTTTTGGGCGGGGTAACGTGGCGGGGCGCGTTATTGGTCACTACGTCACCCCGAGCGTAGTCGAGGGGTGACGTGCTTGGGCGGAGTGACGTATCAAACGGGCGGGGCGGCATGACGTGTTTGGGCGACAGTCCCACGTGCGGCTCTTTTATACGTCATTCCGAACCGTCTGTGGCGCCCGCAATTTGCGGGCGCCACAGACGCGTGAGGAAACTCTTGCTTTGGAAAGCGGTGAGATTCCTCCGCCGCAAAGGGCGCGGCGTCGGAATGACGTGGCGGGGCGCATGTGCGACGTCGGAATGACGTGGCAGTCAAGGGGCGGTAAGCGTAACCGAAAGCATGCAACAGGGTTATACAATTATACGGCTGTAAAAGGCAAAATCGATAGATGGGGTAGGAAAATCCGTCAGGAATTTTTATAAGTCCGCAGCCACTCGGGGAGGCGGGCAACGAATTCCGCGTTGTCCTGCGTGCGCTTCAACGTGTCGAGGAAGCCCGCGGCGTTCTCGGTAAGTCCCCTCTCGCGGATCTTGTAGACGGCGGAAAGTTCCTCCTTCGAAAGGAGCAATTCCTCCTTGCGGGTGCCCGAACGGCGCACGTCGATGGCGGGGAAGATGCGGCGCTCGGAGAGGTCGCGGGAGAGGAAAATATCGGCGTTGCCCGTGCCCTTGAATTCCTCGTAAATAATGTCGTCCATGCGGCTGCCCGTATCGACGAGAGCGGTCGCGAGAATGGTGAGGCTGCCCGCCTCCACCGTATTGCGCGCCGCGCCGAAGAAGCGCTTGGGCTCCGCAAAAGCGCCTGCGTCAAGCCCGCCCGTCAAGGTCTTGCCCGAGTTCTCGGTGAGATAATTGTACGCGCGCGTGAGTTTGGTGAGGGAATCGAGGAGGATGACGACGTCCCGCCCCAATTCCGTGAGGCGCTTCGCGTGGGCAAGGGTGAGGCTCGCCGCGCGGACGTGATGGTCGGCGCCCTCGTCGAACGTCGAATAGACGACCTGCGCGCCCGTCACGCTCTCGCGGATATCCGTCACCTCTTCGGGACGCTCGTCGATGAGGAGGATGATGAGGGCGATCTCGCGGTGCGCCTCGTTGATCGCGCGCGCAATATCCTTCAAAAGGGTGGTTTTTCCCGCCTTGGGGGGTGCAATGATCAGTCCGCGCTGCCCCTTCCCTATGGGGACGAGGAGGTCGAGAACGCGGAGGGAGGTCACATTCCTATCGGCGGAGAGGGCGATCTTTTCGTTCGGATACTTCGCCGTGAGGGAATCGAATTGGGGGCGCTGCTCGTATTTGCCCATGGGCAGGTCGTTCACACTCAACACCTGTTCGACGGCGGGAGAATCGGTCTTCTGGCGCGGCTTGGCGGTGCAGGCGAGGAAGTCCCCCTCGCGGAGGCGAAGGCTGTGGATGACGGGAGCGGGGAAGAAGACGTCGCCGTCGACGGAGGGCTGGCAGTTGCGGGCGCGGAGGAACCCGTACCCCGCCTGCGTGATCTCGAGAAGCCCGGTGTAGATGGGATCCCCGTAGCTGTTGTGCGGGGACTCGGGCGCGGCAACCGTAAAGCGGTTTTCAGCAGGAGTCACGGCACGGCGAAGGCCCTCGATCTGCTCGATGAGGACGGGGTCGACAAAGGTCTGCTTCACGGGTGCGCCGCGGTTGGAACGGGGCGCCGGCTTCAGCTTTCCCGTGAGAATCGCGACGATATTCTCCACGAGCTGTTCCTTGTTGCTCGAAGTGGCCTGTGCAACTCCGTAGTGCCGTCCGACGACCCGAAGGGTGCCGAGCGAAAGTTTGGCGAGAAAGGCGAACAGGCGATTTTCCGCATCCATGTACTCTTGATTCATATATACCGCTCCATTTTTATGATTTTTGTCCCGCTGGCGGGAAGATTTTCTTTGGTAATTTCAAGTTCGCTCTTGCCGCATTCCTCCGCCCCTTCGAAGAGGGAGAGAAAGCGGGAGGGAGGTGCGAGGGGAATGTTGAGGCCCTTTGCACCGTAGTGCATGGGGATGACGAGCGGGGGCTTTGTCGCATCGACATACGCCTTGGCGCCCGCCGCGTCGATCGTATACACGCCGCCGACGGGAATGAGGAGGATATCCGCCGGGCGGAGTTGCGCCGCCCTCTCCTCCGTACACGGCTCCCCGAGGTCGCCGAGGTGAACAACTTTCAGCCCGTCGATATTCAATCCGAAGATGAGATTTTTTCCGCGCTTTGCGCCGCGGACGTCGTCGTGATAGCTCCCGACCGCGGTGATCGTGACGCCGCCGCACATATACTCCCCCTCGCGGGAAAGCACGACGGGCGATCCCCCCACCGCGTCTGTTGCATTATGGTCGTAGTGGGAATGGCTTACGGTGACAACGTCGGCGGAGACGGCGGGCATGCGAAAGCCGACGTCGCCGTAGGGGTCGGTCACGATGCGCGTTCCCGTCTCCGAGACAAAAAGGAAACAGGAGTGTCCCAAATAGCGTATTTTCATTCTTCCTCCGAAATGATGCGGATCGCGATTTTTAACGAAAAAATTTGCGGTGAGGGATAGAACAGCTTGTAAACAAGATGAAGAAAGATACCGTCCTTGCGGAATACCGCCCTGTACCTTTCGGTGACGAGCGGGAGGGCTGCCGTCTTTCCGAGGGCGGTGAGACGGAATTGCCCCTCTTCGCCGACGCAAAAGCGCGCCTCGGAGGCTGTTTCGCCCGTCCGCCGCATGCCGAGAAACTCTTTACAAACGGTGAGTACGGTCTCCCCGTCCTCCCCCGCATAAGTGACGGTGGACGGGGTCCCGCGGGAGAGGAGGCCGCGGGCGGAAAAGCGGGTGCGCCTCCCCTCCGTCTGCGTGACGATCTCTACCCTGCAATCTTCCATTGCTTCCATTATAAAACAAAATTCATGATTTGTAAACGCTTTGGGAAAGATTTTTGAAAAATTTTCTTTTTTCCCCATTTTCCGCCGTACGGCTACTGCCGCGCGCCGTCCTCGAGGAGCCCGATGAGCTTGGGAAGATCGGAGGCGGTGAGAATGTTGACGATCCTCGAGGGGCCGCCCCGCTCCGTCACGATGACGGCGAGGAGCTTGCGATTGTCCGAGAAGGCGTCGATCGCCTCTTGCACGGTATCGTTCCGCCCGAGGACGCGGTAGAAGCGCGCCATGTCCTCCTCGCACACGATCTCGCGGCAGGGACGGCGGAGGAATTCGTCGAGGTCCTCCCCCCTGTCGAGCGCCTCGCCGACCGCCCGTACGAGCCTGCGCCCGTTGAGCATGCCCATCATGCGGTCTCCCTCGTAAACGGGGAGGTTGGAGTAGTCCAGCTTCATGGAGACGAGGAAGGCCTCCCCGATCGCAGCCGCCGCGGAGATGCCCGTAACTCCCCTCTCCTTTAGGGAGGAGAGCTTCGGGGGCGCGCAGATGAGTTCCGCAACGTGCAGAATGAGGCGGGTGAAATCTTCGCACGGCTCCGCGATGACCCGCTCGGAGGTGGAGTTATGCACGATCGCATTGCGGAGACGGGCACAGCTTAAAAGCTCCTCCTCGTACTTGCGCACGGTGGGCTGAAACTCGGCGCAGCGGCGCACGAGGTCGGTAAAATTCAGATTTCCCTTTCCGCGGTAGAGGGCGCGCAGGCGCGCGTCGATCCTGTTGTACGCGGAGATAAGATCGATAGCGTTACTCACGTCTCCATTATAGCACGGCGCGTTTCTTTTTACAAGACCTAAAAACCGCTTTTTTTGTGCAGAAAGAACCCGCGTTGTCTCGTCTCGACGACGTGGAATTCCTGCTCCCGCTCGAAGTCGAAGATGCACGGACTGCGGGAGGCGGCAAAGCGGAGTTTGCCCGCAACGTCCGCGGCGAAGGCGTACCCGGACAAAAGGGTGCTCTACGCGGCGGGGGGATGCCTCCTCGTGGGCTTCGGGGCCAAGGCGGGCGCGTTTCCGCTGCATATCTGGCTGCCGA
>CANRFW010000108.1 GCA_947630035.1 uncultured Clostridia bacterium
CCACGCTGTCACCGTGTCCCACTCCGGAGACGACGTCTACGCGAACTATAAGATCACCCTCGAGTCCGCAAACTACGAGGTCACGCCCCGTCCCATCACGGTCAGCGTGGATTCCCTCACGGAGGTCTACGGCATAGACCGCGCCGCCGTCCTCGCAAAGATCAAGCACTCGGTCAGCGGCCTTGCGGGGGACGACGAGCTTCAATTCACCTACTCTATCCTCTCGGGGGATAGCGAAGCGCCGAGCGGCGTGACCCTCGATCTCGGGCAGTACGTCCTCCGCGCCGTCCTCGCTCCCGAATCGGAAGAGTTGGGCAAAAATTACACCATCAGCTATTCCGACGGCACCCTCTTCATTGCCAACAGCAACGGCATTGTGGTCACCGTCAAACCTCTCTCCTCCGCTTACGGCGATCCGCTTGTCGACCTCGAGGCGCTCAACGAGGCGGGAACGGGCTACACCCTCATCGGTGCGAACGAGGCGGAGCAGCGCAGCATCAAGGTCACCCTCACCTACGATTACAGCAACGATTTCGGCAACAAGCATGTGGGTGAACACCCGAACGCCATCCGCGCCGAAGTCACGGGCGCAAGCGGCGAGATCGCGATCATCTTCGGGACGTACACCGTCACCCCGAGAGAGGTCACGGTAACCGTGGATTCCCTCACGCAGGTCTACGGCAACGAGGCGACGGCTTGGGTGTGGAGTGTCTCAGGCGAGACCCCGCTTGCACCCGATGAGGATAGTTCCGTTCTCGGCGTCGAACTCTCCCGCGCCGCGGGCAACGGCGTCGGCACCTATGCGATCGGCGGCACGTGGAATAACGGGAACTACAACGTCACCTTCACCGCGGCGGACTACACCATCACGCCCCGTCCCATCACCGTCGTCACGGAGAACAAGTCTTCCGTCTACGGCGCGGCGCTTGCAGAGCTTACCGTGCGCGTCCTCACGGAGGGCGGCTCCCTCGGGCTTGCGGGCGGCGACGACCTCGCCGACCTCCGCCTCGCGCTCCGCATCGATGCGACGTGGGGGACCTACCTGCCCTATAAGGCCGGCGGCTATTCAATCGTGTGCGACACGGAGGGCGAAGTCGGCAACTACAGGATCACCGTGCAAAACAACGGCGTGTACACCGTCACGCAGAGGACCGTCACCATCACCCCGGACGAGAGCAGCGGCATTTACGGCAACGCCGCGGGACCCTTCACCTATTCTGTCACCGCGGGCGAACTTGCCTACGGCGAGCAGATCAAGGTCACCCTCGCTCTCCAAGGCCAAGCGTCGGACGAGCGTCTTCCCGTCGGTAAGTATACGATCACCTGCACGGTCGATTCCATCACCACCTCCTACGGGGACTACACGCCCGACCTTGCCAACTATGCGTTCACTTATGAGACGAACACGTACGAGGTCACGACGCGCACCGCATCCGTCGCCATCTACAAGCAGAGCTACGGCTACGGCGAGGCGGCGTTTGATACGCAAGAGGGCACGGCTTACACCGTCTCGGGTCTCCTCGAAGGGGATAGCATCATGGTCACCCTCCGCCGTACCGATCTCAACGGGAGCGACGTCTCCGTCTTCAACGTCGGCACCTATCAGATCCTCGGCGACTACACGAGCGAGAATTACACCGTTTCCATCACCCCGGGCGTGTATGAGATTGTGAAGTGCGTCATCGAGGCGCAGATCCAAAGCACAGGCTCCGTCTACGGCGACGCCCAAGCGCCTCTTACCTACAAGCTGAACAGGAGCCTCATCGCGGGGGACACCGAAGCCGACCTCGGCATCAGCCTCTCCCTCTCGGGCGCGGAGCTTGCCGCGGGCACCTACACGATCACGGGAACTTCCGCAAGCTCGAAGTACGACGTGCGTTTCGTAAACGGGACGTACACCGTCGAGCGGCGCACGGTGGAAGTGCAGATCGCGGATGCGACCTCCTTCTACGGCGAAACGAGAGCCGAACTCCTCTGGACGCTCCTCGAAGACAGGGGGACGCTTGCAGACGGCGATACGGCGGAGGATCTTCTCATCACCCTCTCCGTACCCGAAGGCATGCTCTCCGCGGGGAGCTACACCATTACGGGCTCGAGCGCGAACCAAAATTACAACGTCATCTTCCACACGGGCATCTACCTCGTTTCCCGCGCCGCCAACCGCTGGGAGTCTACCTTCTCCGTCAGCGATTGGATGGAGGGGGACGAAATGCCCGAGCCTGTGGCGCCCGAGGCGAAGTACGGCGAGGCCGTCATCCGCTACTTCACCGACTCCGCCTGCACGCAGGAGTATGAGGGAGATATCAAAGACGCCAAGGCGGGCACCTACTATGCGCAGGTCCTCGTCGAGGATTCGGAGAACTACAACGGGCTTGCGGCCACGGTGTATGAATTCCACGTAACTTCGATGCCGTCCGTCGGCGCATTCGCCGCCCTCGGCGTCGTGGAGGTCGCCTCCTTTGTGACGTTGATCGCGATCGCGGCGCACTTCGGCAAGAAAAAACGCAAATAAGGAAGCGAAGGAGAGTATATGTTAAATCTAATGAACGCGGTCAATTTCTTCGGCATTACCCTCGATCTGAATGCGGAGGCCGTTCTCGTCGGCATTCTCATCAGTCAGGTGCTGCTCGCGATCATCAACATTTTCGCGGTGGCGATCGTCCTCACCCGTATCAGCGTCAGCAAGGCGGTACAGAAGAACGCCGCCTTCACCCCGCGCAAGTCGGTCGTGGAGGCGAAGGACGGCATGGACGTCCTCCTCACCGCAACCGCCCCGCAGAACGTAACGGCGGAGGAACTTGCGTGGTTTATCGACGGCAAGAAGACGGAGATAAGCGGCTTTACCTACCTCTTCCACGCAACGGAGGGGACGCATGAAATTACCGTCGCCGCGGGGGAACAGACCGTCTCCGAAATGTCGGTGTTCGTCACCGCCGCGGAGAACGCCCCCAAACCCGCTCCCGAGGTTGTCGAGGAACCCGCACCCGAGGAAGAACCTGCTCCCGTTGAGGAACCTGTCGAGGAACCCGCTCCCGAGCCTGTGCCCGAGGAAGAGCCTACCCCCGAGCCCGTTGTCATCCTTGCCGAGGAACCCGCCGGGGAGCCTCTCCTTGCCGAATCGGAGGAAGCGCGCTACGATTTCAGCTTCACGGCGCGGCTCATCCGCTCGGAGGACGAAGTGAAGGGGTGGTACGGGGCGATCAAGAACGAACTGCTCTCGTACAACAAAGTGAAAGAGCGCATGAGTTGGAGAAGGGAGACCTTCAAACAGGGCCGCGACAAGGTGCTGGCCCGCATCGCTTTCCGCGGCAAGACCCTCTGCGTCTACCTGCCCCTCGATGCCTCCGAGTTTGCGGAGAGCAAGTATAAGCTCGAGGAGGCGGGGGACATGGCGCTCTACCGCATCCGTAGCGAACGGCGGGCAAAGTATTGCAGGGAACTCATCGCCCTCGCCGCCGAACGGTTAGAGCTTACCCGCACCGAGCGGGAGCCTGCCGATTACTATCTCCCCGCGGAGAGCATCCCGCAGCTCCTTGCCGAGGGGCTGGCAAAGCAGATCGCGGGGGAGCCTGCTCCCTTCGAGGAGCCCGCTCCCGCCGAGGAACCCGTTGAGGAACCCGCCCCCGTTGAAGAACCCGTTGAAGAACCCGCCCCCGAGGTTGTCGAGGAACCCATCGAGGAACCCGTAACCGAATCCGAGCCTGCTCCCGTTGAAGAGCCTGTAGAGGAACCCGCTCCCGTCGAGGAACCCGTTGAAGAGCCTGCGCCCGCCGAGGAACCCGAACCCGCCGAGGAGGCTGTCGAGGAGACGGCGGAAGAGACGGCGGAGCCCGAAGAGGCGCCCGTCATCCTCACGGAAGAGGAAGAGGGGACCGCGACGCACTATGATTTGAGTTTCACGGCGCGGCTCATCCGCTCGGAGGACGAGGTGAAGGGTTGGTATGGCGCCATCAAAAACGAGCTGCTCTCGTACAATAAAGTGAAAGAGCGCATGAGTTGGAGAAGGGAGACCTTCAAGCGCGGGCACAATGTGCTTGCCCGCATCACCTTCCGCGGCAAGACCCTCTGCGTCTACCTGCCCCTTGCCGCCGCCGAATTTGCGGAGAGCAAGTATAAACTCGAGGCGTCGGGGGACGCGGAGTACTCCCTCTACCGCATCCGCAGCGAGAGGAGAGCGAAGTACTGCAAGGAACTCATCGCCCTCACCGCCGAACGGCTGGAGATCGCGCGCACCGAGCGGGAAGCGGAAGACTACTACCTCCCCGCAAAGAGCCTCGAGGAACTCGTCGAAGAGGGCCTCGCGAAGCCCTCTGCCCCGACGGCCCCTGCGTATGCCTCCTCCGACGAGGCAGCCCCCTCGGAAGCATAAGCGAAAACCCCAAAAAGGGACGGCCCCGCCGGGTACGAGCGACAATGAAAAACCAAACGGGAGACAGGCCTCAAGCCTGTCTCCCGTTTGGTACACCATTTGATAACAAATCCGAACGCTCGATTTCCTCTAACGAGATGCGAATTGTTCCGTCCTTGTAGTTGCAGGTGATGAGAGCATAATCGTCGTAGAGGTAAATTGCGTTCACAAACGTATCTATAAGGCG
>CANRFW010000109.1 GCA_947630035.1 uncultured Clostridia bacterium
GTCCGGAGTCTTTCCGCGGAGATACTTGGAAAGGGCGGCCTTCGCTCCCTCTTCCTCCCCCTCGAGACTTGCAAGCGCCTCCGCACAGTCCTCCTCGGAGACGCCCCTCTTTTTGAGTTCGAGGGCGAGAAGCCGCCTGCCCTTCTTCCCTCCCGCGCTCTCGCAGTAGCGGCGGGCGTACTCCCGGTCGTCGAGGAAGCCGTACTCCTTCATGCGGGAGACGGCGAAGTCCGTTACCTCTTCGAGGTACCCCTTGCGGGCGAGGTAATCGCGGATCTCCTTCTCCGTCTTCATGGAGGCGGAAATATGGGTAAGCGCCTTGTCGAGGGCGGTCTGCTTTTCGCTCTCGAGTTGCATGCGGGAGAGTTCCTCCGCCGTGACCTCCGCCCCCGCTTTCAGGCGGTTCTGCATCACCGTTTCGAGTTTCATGCCGCAGAAAAACCTGCCGTCAAGCTCGATATTGCAGCGGGTCTTATCCTTCTTTTGGGGGGTGATGGCGGTGATGACGGGCATAATTTACCTACAAATCACTGCCATGCCGCCGGGCAGGTGCGGTGTTGTTTGAACCACTCCGTATCTTTGAGAATGGTGCTGTTGTTACTGCCGACTACGGTAAACGCCTTGCCGTTCCATGTTGCGACAATGTTGCCGTTCATCGAGGTGACTCCCCACACTTTTGGCGAAAACGATACATTCGTCGCAAGCGAAGTAATGTAAACTTGATCTGTATACGGCGCAATGCGGTCGATCATTTCCTGCGTCGGGAAAGAAGCAGGGTCGCTCTGGGCATACTCGGACGTGCCCGCACAAGTACAGATACAAATTACGTCGGGGGTGATTTTTTCCAGCAAACACTCGTTGGTCGAGGTGCTGCTCCCGTGATGCCCGCCCTTGAAAAGTTTGCAATGAGGTAAGTCATTGGAAGCTACAAGACTCTCTTCGCCCGGCTTTTCGAGGTCACCCGTGAAGAGGAAGTGGTTATCTCCCTCGGAGAACATAACGCATACCGAGTAATCGTTTTCACTCGATGCCTTCGTCTCATAATATTTCTGATAGAGAATATTCATTGAAACGCCCGAACCGAGGTCGTAAGATTTCTGTGCGCCGCCCTCGCCCTTCCAACATTGAAGAGCCGTATAGTGCTTCGCACCGTCCTCCTTCACTTCATTATCGCGCGCATTCTCATAAGATTGTTTGATATTGGAAGTCGAATTCGACCTCGCATAATCGATAATCGTGCCGCACTTGAAGCTCGAAAATACCCCCTTCGACGAAGTGGTGTCGACAAAGCCCGCGATATGGTCCTGATGGGCATGCGTAACGATCACATAGTCGAGTACGCCCTCCACATAGTCATCGATATAGTTGGAGATGACAGGGCCGGAATCTTCACGCGAACCTGCATCGATGAGAACTTCGACGTCCCCTACCTTTACAAGGGTACAGTCTCCCGTGTATTTGTTCCCGAGTTCAAGAAAGTGGAACTGCAAGTTGTCCGTCATCGTCCCGTCGGAGGGGTCGGTCGTGCCGCCCGTGCCGGGCTCGCCCTTGTCGCCCTTGTCCCCTTTCTCGCCCTTGATATTGCCGCGGAGGGTCCACGAGCCGTTCTCTTTCGTGTAGACGTTCCACGAGGTGTAGTCGAGATAGAGGTCGCCGTTCTTGCCCTGCGATTCCCGGGGCGCGCCGTTGCCGTAGAGCCAGCCGTTGCCGTCCTGTCCGTCGTCGCCGTCCGTCCCGGGTTCGCCCTTGTCCCCCTTGTCTCCTTTATCGCCCTTGTCGCCTTTGTCCCCCTTTTCGCCCTTGATGGAGGCGAGCCACTCCTCGTAGGTGAGAGGGACCTCCCCCTCGGCGGCGCAGCTCTCCACATACAGGTCGTAGACTTCGCGGACGGTGGGGTCGTTCCCCTGCCCGCCCGTGCCGAACAGGTCGGCAAATTTGCATGCGGACGAGCAGACGGCAATGGCCGCCGAGAGAACGAGAACGCACAGAAAACGGAACCATGTCTTCTTTTTCATCTTCGACTCCTTATCCTTTCCTTACACCAACCCGAGGGCGCCCGCAATGTTGACGACCGCCGAATCGATATTGTGCATAAATTTATCCAGCCCCTTTTGCGCGCCCTTGTCGATGACCCCGTCCTCCGTCGTGCGCAGAAGTTTGACGATGAGGTCGGAGTTGACGTAGATCACCTTGCACTCCTCGCGGACCGCCTCGAGAACGGGTTCCTTTGCGGTACTCTCCACGGCGTGGAGGGCCTTGACCGCCCCGTTGAGTTCGGTAAAGTGGGAGGGATCCCCCGTCCTGTAAAGCTCCGCAAGCGCCCTGTTGACCCGCGCGAGTTGGGTGCAGAATTCGAGAACTGTCCCGTTGGGTTCGTCGTTCATATCTTTACTCCGTTTTTTTCGAGGAGGGCGCGTGCCGTTTCCACGCTGTCCGCTCCCGTTTTATTTTTGACGGGCGCGAATTCGCGTTCCCGTATGACTTCGAAAGGAAGGCAGCTCCCCGCGAGGCGCACCATGTCGAGGATGAGGGTCTCGAACTTGTACCCGTTCTCCTCTGCGGGAAGCCCCTCCTTCCCGAGGTGCGGGATCTTCTTTTTGACGACGTGTACGGGGATATGCTCCCCCGCGATCCTCTCGAGCATGTCGGCGCGGAAGAGGTAGTTGAGGATGACCCCGTAGAGGTATTTCAGCTCCCCCTTTTCGTCCCGCTCCGCCGCCTGCTCGGGGGAGATCTCGTAATACTCGATGACGGAGGGTTTGCCGTCTTCCCTGCACAGAACCCCCACCTTCTCCTCGGGACGGCTCTTGCAGACCACTTTTGCGCCGCACGCACAGCCCGAGAGCGCCGTTGCGCCGAGGAAGACGGGATCGGCGATGCGCTGCAGGACGTTGTCCACGCCGAAGACGTTGTACCACTCCACGGCGGGGAAATCCCCGTCCGCGCCCGCTCTCTTCATCGAGGAATACCACCCGCCGTTGCCGTTCGGGGAGAGGGCGAGAGCGCCGTCCTCGCCGAGGAGAAGCCTCCCCTCGAGATCTACGCAGGGCGCCATCTCCTGCCTGAAAAAGCGGATATACCGCTCGGGATAGCCGAAATAGCCGTGTTCGCGGAGGAAGGCGCGGGTCGCCCCGTCGTTCTCCCCGCTCGTCATGATGAGGAGGGGGACAAAGACGCCCGCCCTCTCCGTCACCTCGCGGAGGTTCTCTATGAGCCGTTCGAAGAGGTACACGGGACGGGTAACGCCGATATCGTACATCCCCTTTGGGGCATCCGAGCCGAGCCGCGTCCCCTGTCCTCCCGCGAGGAGGACTGCCGCGACCTTGCCGCCGCGGAGAAGTTCCAACCCCCGCGCTTCGTATTTTGTGCGGTTCTTCCCGATCTCGGAAAGACGCAGCCCCTCGATGGGAGAGATGCGCCCCTTGCCGCTGAGATCGTCGGGGTGCTTCCACGCCTCCACCGTCTCCCAATCGACGGCGGAAAGCTCTTCGCGGAGTTTTGCTCCCCCCTCCTTTCCGAGCAGGGGGATGAGATGCCCCTGCCCGTGTTCCGCAAGAATTTTTTCGAGACTCATGCCTGCTCCTTTTTCTCAAACAGGAAAGCGCCGCCGCGGAATTCCTCCCCCTCGGGGAAGGCGAGAACGCCGTCTTCGTCCGTGTACGCCATGTCGGTGAAGGCGGAGACAAGCCCGTATCCCTCATGGGGACAGGCGAAAGGCGCGCCGCCCTTGAAGCGGTGGACGATGACGAGCCTTTTTTCGCGGTATTGCTTGGTATAGATCTGCCGCCCCACGGGATCGCGGTAACTCGTAACGTCGCAATCGACGGAAAACTCCCCGCGGCGGACGATCTCCTTCACCCTCTCGTAAAACGCAAGCCCCTCTCTAATGAGGGCGTATTTCTCCTTTTTGCGCGGGTTGATATCCCCCGAGAGGCAAATTCTGCCCATCATGGCGGCGCAGAGGGAATAGACGGTGCGCGCATCCTCCTCGTTCCTTCGGATGACCGCCCACACCTGCATCTGCCGTGCGGGGACGACGCGGGCAACATTTGCCGCGACGAGCGGGATCTCGGGGCACTCGTGCGCATCCGAGAAGGAACACATGGAGACCTTGCCCATGCGGAGAGGCTCGATACGGCTTCCGCCCGAGGAACAGTTCTCGATGACGATATCCCGCACCGCGTCCTTTATCTTGTCTATCCAGAGGAGGCTCTCCTCCGCGATCTTTCTTCCCCCTTCGCCAGCGGACTCCGCCCCGTCGCAGCCGAGGCCGAAACTGTCGTTATAGTCGATTTTCAGATACCCGAAGCCGTACTCCCGCAAAAAGCGCAGGAGCTTTTCGTTGAGATAGTCGGCAACGTCGGGGTTGCGCAGATCGAGGAAGCGGCGGTTCTTGGCCGTGATGACGGCGCCGCCGCGGTGCAGGTGGACGTCCT
>CANRFW010000110.1 GCA_947630035.1 uncultured Clostridia bacterium
TATCGGGGAAGACGAGGTCGATCCCCGGCATGTCCTCGGTGGGGAAGATGACGCCCGCATCGATGACGATGATATCGCTTCCGTACTCGAGGGCGGTCATGTTCTTGCCGATCTCCCCCACGCCGCCGAAGAAGAGTACCTTCACGGGCTTCTTGCCCTTGGCAAGCTGCTGCTTCTCCCGCTTTTTCGGGGCGGGCTGTGCGGCCGCCTCGGCGGATTTTACGGACTTTGCGGCGGGCTTTGCGGCGGGTTTTGCGGCGGGGGCCGCCGTCTTTTTGGGCGATTTCTTTGCGGGCTGCGGCGAGGCTGCGGGGAGCATCGTCCCCTTTCCCTTCGCGCGGGACTTGCGGCGGGGCTTGAATCCCGCCTCCTCCATTGCCTCCTGCGTACGGGTCTCCCCCGTCGTGCCCTTGCGCTTTTCCTGTTCGCGGTTATACGCCTCGATCCCGTTGAGGATGGCGAGTTCCACCGCGTTCGTTTTCTCCTTTCGCGGATCTCTGTGACTGTGTTCCTTCAAAAAATTCAACTCCTTCTATGATAAAGCGAGAGAGCCGAACGGGATCGGCTCTCCTTGTCTTAAAAATCGAGCGCGGATTTTTCGACCGTCGCGGTCTTGATGAGCCCCTCCGCGAGCAGTTCTTCCTCGCTGCGCGGGGCGTAAGTCGCCACATAGTCGGCGGCCGCGTACCCCTCGTCCTGCACAAGCCCGTACCTCTCCATGAGGAGGGAGATGAGTTTCGTCGCACGGCGGGCGGCGATGGGGCTTTTGATCTTGAGCATCATGGGCGTCTTTTCGTACATTTTCGTGTCGCCCGCATACTTCTGGTGGTAGATGGTCGCGGGGAACTCGTCTGGATTGAGGGCGAGGTAGAGGCAGAGGGTCTTGCCGCGCACCCCGACTTTTGCGACCGTCTCGCGGTTTACGGTGTAACGGTCGTTCGACCAACTCACCTGCGAACGCACCTTGCCGTAGGAGAGGAGGGCGTTCTTGATCTCCGAATAATACTGCTTGATCTCGCGGTCGCTCTCGATGATCTTCGCCTCGAAACTGCGCTTGTAGCGGGTGGTCATCTCCGTCTCCTCGTCCTCCCCCTTGAAGGGAACGGGTACGGCGACGGCGGCGGCCACCGTCGTTTCGGGACGGACGGCGATCCCCCCGCGGAGGCGTTCCGCAAGGGCGGAGGCGATCCGCTCGACTTCCTCGTCCGAAAGGGTCTTCTCCCCGAGGGAGAGTTCGGCGCTTACCCCGCGGGCGATGCGGTCCACCCCCTCCTCGTCCACCGTGAGGTCGAACTCGTTTTCGAGAACGGAGGAGACGCGCTCGGCGATGAGGTCGTAGTCGACGGGAGTGACGCTCTCGGCGATGCGGTCGGCAAGCGCCCCCTCGTCCGTCTGCGGAAGAACGGCAAGCACGCGGTCGGCCACCGTGTCGGGATCGTTCCCCGCGGCGGCCGCCACTTTCTCGGCGAGGGTATCGTAATCGGTCTCGGGGAGGATGGTCGCGATCTTCTCGGCAAGCACGTCGTAATCGACGCTGTCCGCAACGGAGAACGCCTCGGGAAGGCGCTCGGCGAGTTTGGCGGCGAGGGCATCCACATCCACCGCGTTTGCGGCAAGCTCGAGCGGGAGTTTTCTTGCGATCTTCTCGGCAAGCTCGTCGCCGTCGATCTCGGGAAGGGCGGAAAAGTCGGGCTCCGCAACGGCCGCCGTCTGCGCCTCCTTGGGCTCCTCATAGCTCTCGTAAGGCTCCTCATAGGAGGAGACCGTTGCATACGGCTCCGCCGCATAGGCGGGCTGTTCGTAGACGGGGGCGGGGAGCTTCTCCGCGACTTTCCCGGCGAGGAGGTCGTAATCCAGCTTCACGCCGACGGCATTCGCGGCGGGCATGGAAAGCTCGGAGAGGATCTCCTTCTTCACGCGGGCAAGCCCCTCTTCGAGGGAGCGCTTCCACTCCTCCGAGGCCCGGCCCACGAGGTCGGCACACTTCTGCGCCGTCTCCTCCGCGCCCTTCTTCACCGCCTCGAGAAGGGCCTCCCTGTCGGCAGTGCGCGTCTTCTCGGTGAAATCGTAGATCGAACTGTTTTGCTGGGAGAGGAAGCGCATCTCCGCCAGCATCGTTTCGAGACTGCGGCGGATATTTTCGGACAGCGCTTCGTAGGAAGACACCTGCTGCGCCGCGCCGTATTGCAGTTCGCGGCTGACGGCGGTGCGGACGTCCTCGATCTGTCCCGCAAAAGATTTATACATTCCCTCCAGAACGGCGGAACGGTTTCCTTCGTTGAGATCGGACATGGTAATTACCTCTCTTTGCGTAGAGTAAGGGTCTGCCCCTTTCCCCTATTGTACACCAAAACCCCGCAAAAGTAAATATTTTTTCCGCGCTTTTTTGTACGCGCGCACGAAGTTTTTCGGTATTTCGGGGATTTTTTTGTAAAATTTCTACAGTTTCTTGTGTTCGTGCCTTCCTCCGCGCATGCGCACGCGGTTGAAAACGGCGCCGACGGTGAAGCAGACCATCATCCAATAGAGCCAGAAGAGGAAGACGACGGCGAGCGCGAGGGCGCCGTACAACTTCTCCGCGCCCGAAAATTCCGCATAGAGGGCGAACGCGGCGGAGGCGGCGAGCCACAGCCCCGCCGTGAGGAGGCTCCCGAAGAGGGTCTCCGCGGGTCGGCACTTGTAGGGGCAGACGTAAGTATTCAGAAGCCATGCCGTAAAGAACCCGAGGACGAAGAGGGCGGAAAACAGCACGCCGCGGGAAATCGGGCGCGGAAAGCCGCGGAAAAGGACGGTGAGGGTGACGAGGATGCCGCCCGCCCCCGCGAGGAGGAAGAGGACGCAGAGGGTGAGGCCGATCGCCGAGAGGCGCACCTTCCAGCCCGTTTTGACGCGGCGGCAGTCGTAGAGGATCTCCCCGCTGCGGCGGAGGTGGAAGAAAAAATTGGAGGCGGACCAGAGGGTCGTAGCGAGGAAGAGGACACTCACCCCCGCGGTCGCGGAGGCGTTCGCATTGAGGAAGACGACGAGGTCCTCCGCCCACCCGAAAAGTCCGAGGGAGGAGAGGGTCTCCTCGGGGATCGCCTGCCCGCCGAAGAGGAGGGTGACGAGGAACAAAAGGGGCGCAACGGACAGCACGAGGAAGAACGCGAGAACGCCCGCGATCGTCGTATATTTATGCTCGGCAAGCTCTTTCATTCCCCGCCGTATCCGCTCCGCCGCGGCCCGAAGACGCCCTTTTTTCGACCCCATGTCCCCATTATGCGCAAAATTTTTTCTTTTTTGCTTACGGCTTGCTGCAAACTCGCCTCCCTCTTGCTTCCCCCGCTTGGGGCGCCGCAGGCGTGCCTTACGCTGAAGTACCCCGAAGGGGGGATAGGGGTTCGCGGCGAACCCCCTCAGTCACGCCAAAGGGCGGCGTGACAGCTCTCCCAAAAGGGGGAGCCGAGAGAGAAAACGTCACCCCGAGCGCAGTCGAGGGGTGACGGCATAAAACACGTCATGTCTCGACGGCGTTACTTCGCCTGTGGCTCGTGCCGCCCTTGGATAGCATTCATAGCTGCGGGCGGGGCGACATGACGTGTTTATTCCGTTCGACATGACGTTGTGATTGACGCGACATGACGTATTTTATGCGGCGGGCGCAAAAGAAAACGCCGCGCCGCCCGCAAAATGCGGGCGGCGCGGCGAGATAACGTAATCATAAACACGGTATAGCGTACGCAAAAAACTTTACATGTTCTTCATGCCGCGTTTGCCGTGGGAGAGTTTGCGCACCGAGGTGCGGTGTTCCTCCCCCGCGAAGAGGCGCACGAGGTTTTTGCGGTGGGCGAACCATGTGAGGAAGTTGAGGGCGAGGAGGCACAAAAAGCACCCCGCGACCCAGCCGTTTGCGATCCCCTCATACCGTACCCAGAAGAGGATCCCCTGCCAGAGGCTGAAGCCCGTAACGCCGAGGAGAGACCCCATCGACCCCCATTCGGTGACCCCGATGAAGACGACCACCCCGATGAGGGCGGCGATCGCGAGAAAGACGAACCACCACCTCTCGCAGGAGATGCAGAACCAGAAGAGCCCGAGGGTGGAGGCGATCCCCTTCCCCCCCTTGAACTTCATCGTGACGGGCCAGATATGCCCGATGATGACGAACACCCCGCAGAAATAGCGGGTGAAATCGGAGACGACGACCGCCGTCCCCGCAAAGAAATAATTGCGGAAGACGAAGTAGCTGATGAGGGCGGGCACTCCCCCCTTGCAGGCGTCGAGGAGGAAATTGAGAAGCCCCACGGCAAGCCCGAATTCGCGGGTGACGTTCATGGTGCCGGGGTTGCCGCTCCCCA
>CANRFW010000111.1 GCA_947630035.1 uncultured Clostridia bacterium
ACGTCACCCCGAGCGCAGTCGAGGGGTGACTGAAATCGAGGGCGGACCCTCACCCCTACCCCTCCCCCTTGCGCAGGGGGAGGGCAAGTTAAGGAGAGCGCGGCGGCGCGCGATGACGCGTTGTACAGGTGTGCAATACCCGTGCCTACTCGCCCGTATCTTCGGGCGGGGCGGGAGGGGCGTTCTTATCCTTCCTGCGCTTCTTCGGCGGGGCGGCGGGGGCATTTTCCCGTGAGGCGGAAATTGCCTTTTTCTTTTTGTTGTGGGCGATGCAGCCGAAGACGATCCCGGTAACCGCGCCCGCGATCACCTGCAAGCCAAGCTCGGGCAGGAACAGAAACGCGATCGCAGAGAGAACGGCAAGGCCCGTTGCATACCCGAGTTCCATACCCCTGTTCGGGCCGTTTCCCTCGATCGTGAAATCAAGCTCGCCGATGGGCAGCCCTTCCCGCGAGAAAAGATAGTCGCCGTTCACGTTTTCCAAGGTGAGAGAACAGTCGGAAATGCTATATGGGGTATGGATTTTTAATTCAAACGTCCCGAACTTCGCCCAATTCTGTGCGGGCGAGAGGAGGTAACGGTAGTTGTATTCCCGCCCGAAAATATCGGGATAGAGGGGCGCGGTTACGCTGTTTACGACCGTCCCGCCCTGCGGGATCTCGAGGGAATAGGTGAACCAGCGCATGAGCGAAGTCTCGTCGAAGAGGGAAGGCGTCCCGCCGACAAGCCCCGTATTCGCGTCGTCCACCATCTCCAAATAGGCGAGAACGGCGTTGTACCAATCGATCTCCCCCACCTTTTCCGTCGGGCGTTCGCTCTCGATCCACTCCCCAAAAGTTGCCTTATTCTCTTGCGTCGTGATCTCCGCGTCATCCGAATAGACGAGGTTCTTGTTGTAGAGATCGGCATCTTTCAAGGCCTTCACGGACTTCACCTGCGGCTGTTCGCCCACGACGAAGAAGTGCGCGGGATAGGCGGTCTCGTCGGCGTAAAGATAGAGGACGAGGTCGCCGTCTTCCACCTTGTAATACCTGTAGTAATCGCACAAGATGCGGGTGCGGGCGGGGCTGTAGGAGAGGCGCACCTCGAGGATATAGTCCCCCTCCGCGCCCTTGGTGTCGACGGCGTAGGCGTACTCGTAACAATCGGCGTCCTCCTTGAAAAGCCCCTTCTCCTCCTTGGTATCGGCGGGGAGAGCAAGGTCGCCGTACTTCTCATAAAAGGTGTAGCGGAGCTGCGTTTCCGCTGGCTCGCCGCCGACCGTCACCGCATAGAGGGCGGAGTCGTCGAAGAAGCGCCGCTCCTCGCCCGTACGGTCGGCGAGATACTCGGGGATGCACCCGAACGGGAAGGCAAGCCCCACCGTAAGCGCTTCCTCCGTGGGGTTGCGGAAGGTGTACTCCGCCGTGACGCTCGCACGGTATTCTTCGAACTCCGCCTGCGAGGCGTAGTCCCACTTGGGGAGGGCGGGAATTTGGAGGGTGAGGGTCTCTTTTTCGACCTCGACGGGGCAATTTCCGTCCGTTGCGACAACGCCCATGCCGTCCGCCCCCCTCCAATAGGCGGGCGCCGAATTGGCGGAGACGGCGAGCGGCGCGCCGAGCGAGAGGGCGAAGACCCCCGCAACGGGAAGCGCGAGATAGGCAAGATTTCTTTTCATACTCTCCTCCTTTCGGTCCATTGTAACATACCCCCCCCGAAAATCAAGCATTTTGCAAACATTTTACAAACTTTTCGCGGGCGAAATATTTTCGTTCTTTATGCCATACCCCTTTCGTATGGGGGACACTGCCGCCCTTTATGCCCTACCCCTTTCCAAGGGGGAGGGTGGCACGGCACAGCCGTGACGGATGGGGATTGTCGGTTTCGTTTGTATTGCCTCCCCACCACCGCCTGCGGCGGAGCCTCCCCTCCGAGGAGGGTAGGCCTTTTCGATCGTGTCGTCGCCCCACCCCCCTTCCCCCTCCCACGGAGGGGGCGGGTTTGGATATGCGGGGACGAAAAACGACCATGCCTCCCCACCACCGCCTGCGGCGGAGCCTCCCCTCCGAGGAGGGTAGGCCTTTTCTCGGAAGCGGGGCGCAGACAAGAGGACGGGCGGCGGGAGTTCTTTTCCTACATTATATCCCGAAGCGGGCAAAAAAGCAAGGGCGGGCGGAAAAATTAAGAAAATTCCCCAATTATTTTTTCACGCAGCCTTGACTTCACGCGCGTTTTTAAGTATAATTGTTTGCGGCAGCGGGGGAACTTGTCCCGTGCGCCGTGCAATTTTCAAAAATCAAATCAATTTATGGAGGTTTTTCGATGACGAAAATGACGATCGACGGCAATACCGCCGCCTCGCATGTCGCTTACGCGTTCTCGGAAGTGGCTGCGATCTACCCGATCACCCCTTCGTCCCCCATGGCGGAATCCGCAGACGAGTGGGCAACGCAGGGTCGGGTGAACATGTGGGGACAGAAACTCCGCATCGCCGAGATGCAATCGGAAGGCGGCGCCGCCGGTGCCGTACACGGCTCCCTTGCCGCGGGCGCTCTCACGACGACGTACACCGCCTCGCAGGGGCTTCTCCTCATGATCCCCAACATGTATAAGATCTCGGGCGAACTTCTCCCCATGGTCATGCATGTCTCCGCGCGTGCCCTCGCCGCCCATTCGCTGAACATCTTCGGCGACCATTCGGACGTGATGGCTTGCCGCCAGACGGGCTTTGCGATGCTCGCTGGCTGCTCGGTGCAGGAGGTCATGGATCTCGCCACCGTCGCACACCTCTCCACCCTCCGTTCCCGCGTACCCTTCATCAACTTCTTCGACGGGTTCCGTACCTCTCACGAGGTCTCCAAGATCGACGCCATCGATTACGACGAGATGAAGGCGCTCTTCGATAAGAAGGGCCTTGCGAAGGACGTTGCGGAGTTCCGCTCCCGCGCCCTCAACCCCGAGCATCCCGTCCAGCGCGGCACCGCGCAGAATGGCGATACCTACTTCCAGAACAGAGAGACCGCCAACAAGTATTACGAGGCGTGCCCCGCCGTCGTGCAGGAGATGATGGACGAAGTCTCCGCCCTCACGGGGAGAAACTACCACCTCTTCGACTATGTGGGCGCTCCCGACGCGCAGGAAGTCATCGTCATCATGGGCTCGGGCGCCGAGACGGTGGAGGAGTCCATCAATAAACTCAACGCACAGGGCAAGAAATACGGCCTCATCAAGGTCCGCCTCTATCGCCCCTTCGTGGCGGATGCCTTCGTTGCGGCGATCCCTTCGACCTGCAAGAAGATCGCCGTCCTCGACCGTACCAAGGAACCCGGTTCCCTCGGCGAACCTCTCTACCTCGACGTCTGCACCGCTCTCCTTGAGAAGGGCGTGAAGAGCATCAAGGTCGTCGGCGGCAGATACGGCCTCGGCTCCAAGGAGTTCAACCCCTCCATGGTACTTTCCGTCTACAAGAATCTCGAGAAGCGCAACCCGAAGAACCACTTCACCGTGGGTATCTACGACGATATCACCCACACCTCTCTCGACTTCTCGCAGAAGTTCGACGCGGCTCCCGCCGGCTCCACCTCCGCCAAGTTCTACGGCCTCGGCTCGGACGGCACCGTCGGCGCGAACAAGAACTCCATCAAAATCATCGGCGACCACACCGATATGTACGCGCAGGCTTACTTCTTCTACGATTCGAAGAAGTCGGGCGGCATCACCGTCTCCCACCTCCGTTTCGGCAAGACGCCCATCCAGAGCGAGTACCTCATCGACGCGGCGGACTTCATCGCCTGCCACAATCCCTCCTATGTCATCCGTTACGACATGGTGAGCGATCTGAAAGAGGGCGGCTCCTTCCTCCTCAATGCGCCTTGGACGACGGTCGAAGAACTCGACAAGAACCTCCCCGCGAAGATGAAGAACCTCCTCGCGAAGAAGCACGCGAAGCTCTATGTGATCGACGCCATCTCCATCGCCCGCAAGCTCGGGCTGGGCGGCAGAACGAACACCATCCTGCAATCGGCGTTCTTCCTCATCAACGAGCAGATCATGCCGTATACCGACGCCGTCGAGTACATGAAGAAGATGGCGTACAAATCCTTCGCGAGAAAGGGCGACGCCATCGTCCAGATGAACTACAGCGCGATCGACAGCGCCAAGGAACACCTCGTGAAGATCGAAGTGCCCGAGGCTTGGGCGACGACGAAGAAGGGCGCGGCGATGGTGAAACTCGCCGACAACGATTACTTCCGCAAGGTCATAGCTCCCATCCTTGCCCTTGAGGGCGACAAGCTCCCCTCCTCCGCATTCA
>CANRFW010000112.1 GCA_947630035.1 uncultured Clostridia bacterium
TCCGCCGCCTTCTGGCCCACGATCCTCGCGTTGAGCGCGCCGTTGATCATGATCGTCCTGCGCACCTTCTCGATCTCATCCTCTTTCAGGAAATAGCAGCCGCGGTACTGGAATTCCGCCTTCACCGCGTCATAGATCCCGTCCAGCACCGTCACGGACTGCTCCGACGCGCAGATCATGCCGTTGTCGAACGTCTTGGAATGGAGGACGGATGAGACCGCAAGGCGGATATCCGCGGTGCTGTCGATGAGGGCGGGCACGTTTCCCGCGCCCACGCCGAGGGCGGGCTTGCCGCTCGAATACGCCGCGCGCACCATGCCGGCGCCCCCCGTTGCGAGGATGAGGTCGGCCTCCCGCATCACCATTCCCGAAAGGGGGACGGTGGGTTGGTCGATCCACCCGATGATGTCCTCGGGCGCACCCGCCTCGACCGCCGCTTCGAGGACGATGCGGGCGGCTTCGATGGTGGAACGCTTGGCACGGGGATGGGGAGAGATGATCAGCCCGTTGCGCGTTTTCAGGCACAGAAGGCACTTGAAGATGGCGGTAGAGGTGGGGTTGGTCGTCGGGATGATCGCCGCGATCACGCCGATCGGCTCCGCCACGCGGGTGTAGCCGAACGCCTCGTCCCTCTCGATGACGCCGCACGTCTTCACGTTTTTATAGGCATTGTAGATATACTCGGAGGCGTAGTGGTTCTTGATGACCTTATCCTCCACGACCCCCATGCCCGTCTCCTCGACGGCGAGCTTTGCGAGCGGGAGCCGCGCCGCATTGGCGGCAAGCGCCGCACGGTAGAAGATCTCGTCTACCTGTTCCTGCGTATAGGCGGCAAATTTTTTCTGCGCCGCCCGTACCCGCCGAAGCAATCCTTTGAGCGATTCTTCGTCGTTTACGATATCCATCCGTCTGCCTCCTCTCTATTCTACCGTTTTCCTTGCAAACGGTAGGCAGTATTCCATATATAACTTTCAGAGCGATTCGAGCTGATGCTCGATCCTCTCCTTCATGTCGAGATACTTTTCGCGCTTGGCGCGCTCGTCGTCCACGAGCTTTTTGGGTGCTTTGGCGACGAAGCTCTTGTTGGAGAGCTTCCCCTCCGCGCGGGCGATCTCGCCGATGACCCGATCGAGTTCCTTGCGGAGCCTTGCCCGCTCCTCCTCGAGGTTGACGAGTTCCCCGAGCGGGATGAAGATATGGGCGATCTCGGTGACCTGCGAGACCGTCTTCTCCCCCGCTTCGGCGCCGCTCTCCACGAAGCCTATGTCGCTCGCCCCCGCAAGACGGAGAATGGAGTTGCGGTTCGCCGTGATGAGCGCCTTTGCCTCCGTCTCGAGATAGAGATTCACCTTCTTGGCGGGCGGGCAGTTGACGGAGACCTTGATGGCGCGCACCGCCTTGATAAGCCCGATGATCCCCTCGAACGCCGCCGCCTCCTTTTTATAGGAGAGCTTGGAATCGTAACGGGGGTAGTCCGCCGTGATGATCCGCCCCCTCTTCCCGGGCAGGTACCCGTAGATCTCTTCGGTGACGAAGGGAATGAAGGGATGGAGAAGACGGAGGACGGAGTCGAGTACGAAGAGGAGAACGCCGAGGGCGCCCCTCTTCTTTTCGGGGTCGTCGCCGTAGAGGGCGGGCTTGGTGAGTTCGACGTACCAATCGCAGAAGTCGCTCCACACAAAGTCGGTGAGTTTGTCGGCGGCGATGCCGAGGTCGTACTTCTGAAGGGAGAGGGTGACCTCGCGGATGGTCGCCATGAGGCGGGAGATGATCCAGCGGTCGGCGGGCGTAAACTTGCGCTTGTTGAGTTCGGCTTCCGCCCCCTCCGCGTTCATGAGGACGAAGCGGGAGGCGTTCCAGAGTTTATTGATGAAGTTGCGCGCCCACTCCACCTTGGCGGTCGTGAAGCGGGTGTCGTTCCCGGGCGCCACCCCCGTGAGGAGAGAAAGACGCAGGGAGTCCGCGCCGTACTTTTCGATGATCTCGAGCGGGTCGATGCCGTTCCCCGCGGATTTGGACATCTTCTTGCCCTTTTCGTCCCGCACGAGGCCGTGGATGAGAACGTCGCGGAAGGGCACCTTTTCGGTGTGTTCGATGCCCGAGAACATCATGCGCATCACCCAGAAGGGGATGATATCATACCCTGTGACGAGGACGTCGGTGGGATAGAAGTAGTCGAGATCGGGGGTCTTCTCGGGCCAGCCGAGGGTGGAGAAGGGCCAGAGCGCCGAGGAGAACCATGTATCGAGGCAATCCTCCTCCTGCTTTAAGTGCGCGCTGCCGCACTTCGGGCAGACGGAGGGATCCTCCTTTTCGCAGATCGTCTCGCCGCAGTCCTCGCAGTACCAAACGGGGATGCGGTGTCCCCACCAAAGCTGGCGGGAGATGCACCAATCGCGGATATTTTCCAGCCAGTTAAAGTAAATTTTCGCAAAACGGTCGGGCGTAAACTTGGTCTTATTCTTGACGACCGCCTCGATCGCGGGCTTTGCAAGGGGCGCCATCTTCACGAACCACTGCTTGGAGACGAGGGGTTCCACCGCGGAGTGGCAGCGGTGGCAGTGCCCCACGTTGTGGGTGTGCGGCTCGATCTTGACGAGCAGCCCCCTCTCCTTCATCGCGGCAACGACGGCCTTTCTCGCCTCGTACCTATCCAGCCCGCAGAACTCCCCCGCGTTCTCGTTCATCGTGCCGTCGTCGTTCATCACGCGGATCATGGGAAGGTTGTGGCGAAGCCCCACTTCGAAGTCGTTCGGGTCGTGCGAGGGGGTGATCTTCACCGCGCCCGTGCCGAATGCGGGATCGACGTATTCATCCGCAACGATGGGGATCTCCCGTCCCACAAGGGGAAGGATGACCGTCTTCCCCACGAGGCCGGCATACCGCTTGTCTCCGGGGTGGACGGCGACCGCCGTATCGCCGAGCATGGTCTCGGGGCGGGTAGTGGCGACGACGAGCTTCTCCTCCGAATCTTTCACGGGATAGGCGAAGTGCCAGAAGTTGCCCGCGTCCTCGGTGTGTTCCACCTCCTCGTCGGAGAGCGCCGTGCGGCAATCGGGGCACCAGTTGATGATGCGGCTGCCGCGGTAGACAAGCCCCTTGTGATAGAGGTTGACAAAGGCCTCCCGCACCGCGCGGGAGCATCTCGCGTCCATCGTAAAGGCGAGGCGGGACCAATCGCAGGAGGAGCCGAGCTTCTTCAGCTGCTCGATGATCCTGCCGCCGTATTTTTCCTTCCACGCCCAAGCGCGGCGGAGGAACTCCTCTCTCCCGAGGGATTCCTTCGTCGTCCCCTCTTCGCGCAGCGCCTCGACGATCTTATGCTCGGTCGCGAGCGATGCGTGGTCCGTTCCGGGGAGCCACAGCACCGAGTACCCCTGCATCCGTTTGAAACGGGCAACGGTATCCTGCATGGTCTCGTCCATCGCGTGCCCCATGTGAAGCTGCCCCGTGATATTGGGGGGCGGCATCATAATGGTGAAAGGGACTTTTTTCGGATCGATCTCCGCGCGGAAGCAGTTGTGCTTCATCCAATCGGCGTAGAGCCTGTCCTCAAAATCCTTGGGATCGTAGGTTGTGTGCATTTCTTTCATTTCGTCCACCGAAAAAACATTCCAAAGTTCATTATAGACCTTTTTTCCTCTGTTGTCAAGAAATACCGCCCGTTCATAAACTATATTATCCTTAATTTTTACGGAGCGAACCATGAAAAAACAACTTGCAATTCTGGGAGCGGCGCTCTTTGCCCTTCTCCCCCTCTCCGCTTGCGGAAGCGATGACGGTCTCACGACCGTCCGTATCAACGAAGTCACCCATTCCGTCTTCTATGCCCCCATGTACCTCGCCGATTCCCTCGGCTATTTCAAGGAGGAGGGGCTGAAGATCTCCCTCACCAACGGCGGCGGGGCGGATAAAGTGATGGCAGCCGTCCTCTCGAACAGTGCCGATATCGGCTTCTGCGGTCCCGAAGCCGCCTTTTACGTCGCTTCGGGCGGGACGAGCGACGTCCCCGTCGTCTTCGGCCAGCTCACCCACCGCGACGGCTCCTTCCTCCTCTCCCGCGACGATGAACGCGAGACCTTCGAGTGGACGGACCTCGCGGGCAAACAGATCCTTGCGGGACGGCACGGCGGCGTCCCCGCGATGACCTTCGAATACATTCTCAAGGAAAAGCACGTCGAGGGATACAAACTCAACTTCGACGTCGAATTCAACAACATGACGGCGGCCTTCCTCG
>CANRFW010000113.1 GCA_947630035.1 uncultured Clostridia bacterium
CGGAGAAATAGGGCCGCCCGACAAAAACAGGGCGGCCTGTTTTTTTATTTTTTCGACCCCATCTGTGGTATCAATGCGTCATGTCTCGACTACGCTCGACATGACGTATGTCCGCGCCACCCGCTGCTTCGGGCGGTACGCACACCCCCGCTACGTCATCCCGAGCCGCCGCGCCGCCCGCAAAAGGCGGGCGGCGCGGCGCGTCGAGGGATCTCCACGGTTGCAAAAGAGCGGGTTTCCTCACGCGCAAAGGCCGCCCGTCCGCGGTTGCGGACGGGCGGCCTTTGCGGTTCGGAATGACGTGAAAGAGCCGCGGCGCTCTTCTGTGTTATGATACGGCGGAATAACGTGCAAGAGAGCCGCGGCGCTCTTCTGCGTTGCAGGGAAGGGCGCTTTTTATGCGCCCCTCATCCGTCCCCTTACGGGGACACCTTCCCCCCGAGGGGGGAAGGCTTGAATCAATGCAAGGCGGTTGCTCCTTCCCGCGGGGGGAAGGCTTGAATCAATGCAAGGCGGAATTCAAAACAGGCTGAGTTGTTCCGCGCGAGTTCCCGTACTCCTCACATAAAACAGGCGGAAAATTTCGCTATACGTTTTCAGGCCGATCCCCTCCGTTTTCTGCAACAGGAAGAACCGCTGCAGCGGTACGCATGCCCGAAGGGTCTCCCGCTGTTTTTCGGTGAGGCGGACGGAGCGCGCGAGTTCTTCGACGGGCGTCGCGTTGAACAGATCGACCATCCTTTTTTCGATCCCCTCCGCCTCCCGCTTTTCATCCGTACAGATGACGACGCGGAGGTCGGGGAGGTCGAGATACTTCTCGCAAAGGGCGCGCACCTCTTGCCAATCAAGCCCGCCGTTCATGGTCCCGAGCTTGGGGAAGGCGACCTCGCGGATCCCCTCCCCGCGGTAGGTGCGGACAAAATCGCGGAGGCCCGCCTCGATCCATTCGGGCTTGGAGGGATACTTGAAGTGCCACTTTGTGGGGAAGTTGACGATCGTGTACCCTTCGCCGCGGTAGTAATCGACCTTGCCGACCGAGAACTCTTTCCGTTCGCACTTCGCCTCGTAATCATCGCACATTGCGGGATAGCGGAGCGCAAATTCGAGCGCAAGCCCCGCCCCCATCACGCCGATACAGTTGACGGTGTTGACCATGCAGTTTACGCCCGCATTGAACACCGTGCCGTCGTAATATTCGATCATCTTGCCTCCCGACGGAGAAATTCAAATTTGGAAATATCGGAGACGAGCTTCGGGCGGAGCGCCGCACCGCAAAAGCTCTCCGCCTCCTTCTTTGCCGCGTCGCAGGTGAAATATACCTTGGCGATGCGGGATACGGGGACCTTTTCGGGGTACAAAAATTCTGCGTTGCGGATGCGGATATCCACGTCCGAGGGATATCCCGCCCGGAAAACACGCTCCCAATCGAAGCCGAGCGCCTCCTCGGCGGACCCCGTCTTATGCACTGCGGCGACCGCTGCATTCCCGAGGGAAAACAGGACGTCTTGATCGAAGATCAAATTTTCATCGAACACGAGGGTGACGGGGCGGAAATAATCCGCGTCGAAGTTTGTGGGCGTGCCGAAACGGTAATAAAACCGTGCATGGCGCTTGATATCGCTCTCTGTCCGGGTAATGATGCCCCCTATCGCCCTGTCGGAAAAGAAAAGCCCCTTTCTTTTGAGTTCGGCACGGGAATAGAGATACCCGCTCCCGACGATCTTGCGGAAGTTCTCAAACTCCGTCGTGTGCAAAAATCCCTCGAACCCGTACGATTTGAGCTTTTTCAAAAGTTCTCGGCGGAAAGAACGTTCCTCCTCTTGTTTCTCTTCTTCCGCCTCCCGCGCTCTTTGCCGCCCTCTCTCCCGCTCCGCCTCAAGCTCCGAGGCGATCTCCCGCTTTAACGCCTCCGTTGTTTCGGCGTCCGCCGTGAAATACCCGAAAAACCGCTCGGCGGAAAACTTCTTCACGCCGTCTTTGAAGGACACGGAGACGCAGGTCCCCCCGACGGCGCAGACCTTTCCCTCGCCGTACGTCTTGTGTTTTACGGTAAAATCTTTCATCCGTTCCCTCTTGCCGCGGCGAGCATGAGCTTGATGCGGTTCTCCTGGTTGACCTTGGTGGCGGAGGGGTCGTAGTCGACGGGCACGATATTCGCGCGGGGGAATTTTTGTTTGACGACGCGCACCGCGCCCTTCCCCGCAATATGATTGGGCAAACAGCCGAAGGGCTGGGCACAGACGATATTCTCCGTTCCGCTCTCCGCAAGCGCCGCCATTTCGGCGGGAATAAGCCACCCCTCCCCCATTTTTACCCCTTGGTTGATGACCTCGTCGGCGAGGGAGCGCAGGTGTTCGAAGTCGTGCATGGGTGCAAAGACGCCCTGCTTCTTGATCTGTTTGTTGATATTTTTCTGCAATCCGTAGAACCAGCGGTAGACGATGCCGAAGAGGATCGCGCGCCCCCTGCCCATGCCGTAAAACTTTGCGTCGTTCATGACGTTGACGATGCAATACAGCAGGAAATCGGCGAGGGCGGGCAGTTCCGCCTCGCACCCCTCGGCGCGCAGAAATTCCTCGAGGTGGGAGTTGCCGAGCGGGGAGTACTTCACATAGATCTCCCCCACGATCCCCACTTTGATCTTCTTCTCCCTCGTCTGCGGGATGGCGGCGAACCGCGCCAGAATGGCAGAAACGAGCTTTTTGAACCGCTTGTATCCCTTCCCGTCGAAGGCGCGCTCCACCTCTTCGGTGCATGCCCGCCGCGCTTCCTCCGCCGCCCCCTCCTCCCTTTCGTAGGGCGCGGTACGGTTGTAGCACGTCATGATGAGATCGGCGTAGAGGATGCCGTAGCCGAGCTTCTTCAGAAGCCCGAATCCCATCCCGAGGCTGCTCTCCTTTTCCAGCCCCGAGAAATTCAGGGAGAGGACGGGCACCTGCGGGAACTCGCTCTTTAAGGCCTTGCGGATGAGGGAGATATAGTTGCTCGCGCGGCACCCGCCCCCCGTCTGCGTGATGAGGACGGCGGTGCGGTCTACGTCGTACTTCCCGCTCTTCAGCGCGTCGAGGTACTGCCCGATGACGCAGAGGGCGGGGAAACACGCGTCGTTATGCACATGCTTCAAGCCCTCGTCGATGACGGCGCGCCCCTCGTTTTTGAGGATCTCGAAACGGTAGCCCTCTTTCTCCATAATATGGGTGAGGATCCCGAAGTGCCACGGCAGCATGTCGGGCACGAGAACGAGGTACTCCCCCCTCTTCTCTTTGGGAAAAACGGGATATGGGTCCGAAAAATCAACGTATTTGCGCTCTTTCATACCCCCTCCTCCCGTTCCGTTTTCCGCTTCCCCTCCTCGAGGGCGGCAAGGAGGGAACGGAGCCTTATCTTGACCACGCCGAGGCCCGTGATCTCGTCGATCTTGATCTGCGTGTAGAGCTTGCCGCGGCTCTCCAAAATGGCGCGGACCTCGTCCGTCGTGATGGCGTCTATCCCGCACCCGAAGGAGACGAGCTGCACGAGGTCGACATTCTTATGCCGCGTGACGAACTCCGCCGCCCGATACAGCCGTGCGTGGTAGGTCCACTGGTTGAGGACGTTCACCTTGACGAGTTCCCCCTCGCCGAAGACGGCGTCCTCCGAGAGGACGGAAATGCCGAGGGAGGTGAGGAGTTTATCGATGCCGTGGTTGATCTCGGGATCGGTGTGGTAGGGCCTGCCCGCGAGAACGATGACCTGCTTTTGCTCCCTCTCCGCCTCTTCGAGGATCTCTTTCCCCCGTTTTACGATCTCCGCATGGAACTTCTCCATCCGTGCAAGCCCCGCGCGGAAGGCGCTCTGCACGAGGCGCGGGGAGAGCTTGTACCGCCCGAGGGCACGGCAGAGGGCGCGCACCGTACTCCTCTCGTTGTTGGGGTCGAGGTAGGGCGCAAGGAAGTTCTCCTTGGTGAGGCGCTCGTTGTTGGCGCGGAGAAGTTCGGGATAGTAGGCGACGACGGGGCAGTTGTAATGGTTGACGCTGTCGTGTTCGTCCAAATTATAGCTCTCGCAGGGGTAGAAGATGAAGTCCACCCCCTTGTCGAGAAGGCTCTCGATGTGCCCGTGAAGGAGCTTGGCGGGATAGCACGCCGTGTCGCTCGCGACGG
>CANRFW010000114.1 GCA_947630035.1 uncultured Clostridia bacterium
CCCATGTCGCGGAGAGCCTTCGTGAAGAAGCGGGCATAGAGGAGGTGCATGCAGGCATGTTCCGCCCCGCCCACATAGGTATCGACGGGCAGGAGCTTGTCCGCCGTCTCGCGGTCGAAGGGCGCCTTTTCGTTGTGCGCGTCCGCATAGCGGAGATAGTACCAGCTCGAGCAGACGAAGGTGTCGAGGGTGTCGGGATCGCGCTCCGCCTCCCCGCCGCAGACGGGGCATGTTGTGTGCATGAACTTCTCATGCTTGGCGAGAGGGGACTTGCCGTCGGGGCGGAACTCCACGTCGTAGGGGAGTTTTACGGGCAGCTCCTTTTCGGGTACGGGCACCGCGCCGCACTTCGGGCAGTGGATGATGGGGATGGGCGCCCCCCAATAGCGTTGACGGGAGACGAGCCAATCGCGCAGGCGGTAGTTGACCTTCTTGCCGCCCTTGCCGAGCTTGCTGATATAGGAAGAGATCGCATCCCGCGCCTCCTCGCCGAACAGCCCGTCGAACTGCACCGAGCCGCTCACGATGCCGTCTTCACAGAAGGGCAGTTCGGTCTCCCCGCCCTTCTTTTCGATGACCTTCTCGATGGGCAGGCCGTATTTCGTTGCAAAGGCGTAGTCGCGCGCGTCATGCGCGGGCACCGCCATCACCGCCCCCGTGCCGTAGCTTGCAAGCACATAGTCGGCAAGCCAAATGGGGATCTTCCTCCCGTTGACGGGATTGATGCAGTAGGACCCCGTGAACACCCCCGTCTTCTCGCGGGTGGAGGAGAGGCGGTCGATCTCGTTCGCCTTGGAGGCATATTCGATATACGCCTCCACCGCTTCCCGCTGTTCCTCGGTCGCGAGGGCGCGGGCGAGGGGATGCTCACGGGCGAGAACGGCGTAGGTCACGCCGAACACGGTATCGGGGCGGGTCGTAAACACCCTGAACTTCTCCCCGTTTTCACATTCGAATTCGATCTCGCAGCCCGTGGATTTTCCGATCCAGTTGCGCTGCATGCTCTTCGTCTTCTCGGGCCAGTCGAGTTCGTTCAGCCCCTCGAGGAGTTCCTCGGCGTACTCCGTGATCTTGAAGAACCATTGGGTGAGATTTTTGCGTACGACCACCGTCCCGCAACGTTCGCACTTGCCGTCCACGACCTGCTCGTTCGCAAGCACGGTATTGCAGGAGGAACACCAATTCACGGGCGCTTCCTTGCGGTAGGCGAGACCCTTTTTGAAGAGGCGGAGGAACATCCATTGCGTCCAGCGGTAGTAGTCCTCCTCGCAAGTCTTGATCTCCGCCGACCAGTCGAACATGGCGCCCATCGCGCGGAGCTGCTTCTCCATCGTCGCAATGTTCTGTTCGGTGGAATCCTTGGGGTGGACGCCCGTCTTGATCGCGTAGTTCTCGGCGGGCAGGCCGAACGCATCGAACCCCATGGGCTGAAACACGTTGTAGCCCTGCATCCGCTTGAAGCGGGCGAAGGAGTCGGTCGGTCCGTAGTTGTACCAATGCCCGATATGGAGATTGGACCCCGAGGGATAGGAGAACATTTCGAGAACGTAGTACTTGGGCGCTTCGGACTTCTTGTCGAACTGGTTGAGTTTCGACTTTTCCCACTTTGCCTGCCATTTACGCTCTACCGCTTTGATGTCCATAGAGAACCTCTTTTTGATCGTTACGGGTCTATTGTACTCCCTTTCTTCGGAGAAGTCAAGCGATGGTATAACCCTTTCGGGATTTTCCCATATATTGTTTTCGCGCGCGGGAATGCGCAATGCGGGGGGAGAGGGGAAAGCGGAGGCGGGGTAAATAAATCGCCGAAGGTAGCATACAATAAGGTTGTGGCTGAAATCACGGTATCCGATCGGGAGGCGCTCTTCGTCACCTACCTGTATAACGAACTTGCGGAGGACATGAAGCGGCGCGGCGAGGCGCGGCTCTTCTTCGGGGACGGGCGGACGGTCCTCTTCCTCCGCACCGAGGGGGACCTCTTTCCTCTCTTGCGCGACCGCATCGCCGAGGTCCTCTGCGTGGGCTATAAATACGCCTACCTCCGCGAACGCCTCAACGTCCGCCTCTCCGAAAAGGAGACGAAGATCCTCTGCGCCGCCCTCATCGCCGCCGACCTCGAGGGGGACAAGGGCTACGTCCGCCGCAAGATCCTCCGCTCTGACGAATACTGTCTCGACGGGATCTACACCTTCCGCCTCGGCGCCATCCGCGAGAAGTGGGAGCGCATCTTGGGGTACGTTCCCGAGGCCTTCTCCTCCGCCGACTTAAAGCAGTTCTGCGACTTCCTCGTGGGGGAGAGCCGCACCAAAGTTTACTTAAAGGAAAATGTTCTCTTCGGGGAGAACTTCACCCCGCTCCGCCTCTCGAGGCTTACGGGGGAGGAGGACGTCGCCACCGAGATCGTCCTCTCCGACGCGGGCTTTGTGTACTGCCTCGGGGAGATCGAGGAGGGCGTGGAGGATTTTTTGCAGAAATTTTACGCCGAGCGCGCCATATTCTCTTGACAACCGCCCGCGGGCAGGGTATAATGAGACCCGACGAAGACAAGTAGCGCCGCGTTTTTTCCTCCCAGAGAACGGACCCACAGGCTGAAAGGTCCGCAGGAGAACGGGGCAGGCGAAACCGCTTTGCCGCAGTCCCGAAAACAGAAAAGAGCGGCTCTCCCCGCGGAGAGCAATTAAGGTGGAACCGCGCCGGAAGGCGTCCTTAAATTTTCCCGATAGGGGATTTTAAGGGCGCGATTTTTGTTTTTAGCGGGTTTGCGAAGTACTATGTCAGACATAAAAGGAGAAAAAGCCATGAAAATCACCTTGAAAAACGGAGATGCCATCGAACTCGAGGAGGGCGCTTCCGCCCTTTCCGCCGCGCAGAGGATCTCGGAAGGGCTTGCCCGCGCCGCCGTTGCGGCAAAGGTAAACGGGGAACTTTGCGATCTTTCCCGCCCTCTTTCGGAGGGAGACAGCCTCGAAATCATAACGATGAAGGAAAAAGAGGGGCTGGAGGTCTACCGCCACACCTGTGCGCACGTCCTTGCGCAGGCGCTCAAAACGGTGTATCCCACCTGCAAACTCGCGATCGGCCCCGTCATCGAAAACGGGTTCTACTACGACGTAGACTTCAAAACGCCCATCACGATGGCGGACTTCGAGAAGATCGAGGCGGAGATGAAGAAGATCGTAAAGAGCAATCTCCCCATCGAGCGGTTCACCCTTCCCCGCGACGAGGCGATCGCCCTCATGAGTAAGTACGGCGAGAAATACAAGGTGGAAATCATTGAGGATCTTCCCGAGGGAGAGGAGATCTCCTTCTACCGCCAGGGGACGTTTGTCGACCTCTGCCGCGGCCCGCACCTTCCCTCGACGGGGAAGATCAAGGCGTTCAAGCTCGTCTCCATCGCGGGCGCCTATTGGCGGGGGGACGAAAAGAAGAGGATGCTCACCCGCATCTACGGCACCGCGTTTGCGAAGAAAGAGGAGATCGAGGAGTACCTCGCCCGCCTCGAGGAGGCAAAGAAGCGGGATCACAACAAGCTCGGGCGGGATCTCGGGCTCTTTATGACGAGCGACGTCGTCGGCCAAGGGCTTCCCATCCTCATGCCGAAGGGGGCGAAGGTGCTGCAGATCCTCACCCGCTTCGTCGAGGACGAGGAGGCGAAGCGCGGATTCATGATCACCAAGACCCCCAATATGGCCAAGAGCGATCTCTACAAAATCTCGGGGCATTGGTACCACTACCGCGACAAGATGTTCGTCCTCGGCGAGACGGACGAAAAGGGGGAGCCACTGAAAGAGGGGGAGGAGATCATGGCGCTCCGTCCCATGACCTGCCCCTTCCAATACCAGATCTACAAGAACGGGCTGAAATCCTACCGCGATCTTCCCTGCCGCTATTCGGAGACGGCGACGGAGTTCCGCAAGGAGGCTTCGGGCGAGATGCACGGGCT
>CANRFW010000115.1 GCA_947630035.1 uncultured Clostridia bacterium
GGCGGAAAAATATGCAGGGCAAAACGAAATACCTCCCCCTCCCCTACCCCTCCCCCTCGCGTTGCGAGGGGGAGGGTAACAAGAAGGACAAGGCGAAGAGGGGAAGACGAGCAGGAAAATCTCACTCCCCCTTTGAAAGGAACTGAACAGGAGCCGCCGAGCAGTATATATTTACCTCCCCCTTTGAAAGGGGGAGGGCAAGAATTGGATAAACCTCCCGCTTTGGAAGAGGGAGGACAGGAATTGGATAAACTTCCCGCTTTGGAAGGGGGAGGGCAAGAATTGGGTGCGGGAGAAGAGGTGTAAGCGCGGTGGGAGATCGTTTCGAGTTCCGCCCCGAGGGCGGGCGTATAGCCGCCGTCTAAAATGCGCCTGTAAGCGTTGACGACGGTCGCAAGATAAAACTCCCCCTTCATCCGCCCCTCGATCTTGAAAGAGACGACCCCCGCCTCCGCAAGTTCCGCAAGGCGGGCACTCATGTTGAGATCGCGGCTGTTGAGAAGGTAGGTGCCGCGGGCATCCTCCTCCGCCGTGAGGTCCCCCGCCGCCGTCCGCAGAAGATAGGGGTTACGGCAGGGCTGGGAGCATTCGCCGCGGTTGGAGGAGCGCCCCGTGAGGTAGTCCGAAAGGTAGCACCTGCCGCTGTACGAAATACACATGGCGCCGTGGACGAACGCCTCGAGTTCCGTTTCGGGGACGGCGGCATGGATGGCGGCGATCTCTTCCGCCGAAAGCTCCCTTGCGAGGACGACGCGGCTCGCCCCCGCCTCCTTCCAGAACTTGACCGCCTCGGCGTTCAGGACGTTCGCCTGCGTGGAAATGTGGACGGGAAGGGCGGGCGCGACCTTCCTTAAAAGGCGCAAGACCCCAGGGTCGGAGATGAGAACGGCGTCCGCCCCCATCTCCCGTAATTTGCAAAAATACGACCCCATGTCATCAAAATCGGCATTCCGGGCGAAGATATTGACGGCAACGTACACCTTCTTTCCCCGAGCGTGGGCATAGGCGATGCCCTCCGCAAGTTCCTCATCGGAGAAGTTCGCGGCATAGGCGCGGAGGGAAAAATTCCTGCCGCCCGCATACACCGCGTCGGCGCCGTAAGAAAGGGCAAGTTTGAGTTTTCCGAGGTCGCCCGCGGGGGCGAGAAGTTCGCATTTCATCTCTTTTTGCTTACGGCGACTCCCTCGCCGATCTCATAAACCGTTGTTTCAAGCTCCTTATCCGACTGCAAAAGTTCTAAATATTCGCGGAGGTGTTCCGCGATCATCCTCCTCTTTTTGGGAGGCTCCCCGCGTACCCAGCCGTAGAGAAGCACGTCGTCCGAGACGAGTACCCCGCCCCGCCGCAGGAGCCGCTTGCAGTCGGGAAGATACCTCCTGTACTGTACCTTGGGGCCGTCGAGAAAGATGAGGTCGTATTCCCCCGTAAGGCGGGGAAGAACTTCCGCCGCGTCCTCCTCGAAAAGCTCCGCCGCAACGTGAAAGCGGGCAAAGTTTTCGCGTGCCCTCTCCGCACGGGCGGGATCGTTCTCGATCGCGGTCACCCCGCACCCGCAGGAAAGCGCAAGCGCGACGGAGGTCAGTCCCTCCCCCGCGCCGATCTCGAGGTATTTTTTCGCACCCGTCTCCCCCGCTTTTTCGAGGAGAAGGGCGAGCGTTCCGTCCGGACAGGTGGGATCCCGCCCCGCTTTCGCCGCTTCCCGCAGCGCGTTCAGTTCGTTCACCACTCTTCCCCGCTCTGTGCCGCACGCGCCTCATAGATGCGCCCGAGGACCCGCCCGAGGACGGGGAAGGGCGAATCGACCGCCGCGGCGGGAAGAGGCTCGGTATCCGTCTTCAAAAGCCTGCGGTAGATCGCGGAGAGGATCTCCAGCTCCTCCTTGTAGATCTCGGCGTTGGCGCACGCCCTGCGGAAGTCCTCATATTCGAAGCGCGCCGTCTCGAAGTCCCCCTCGTCGAGTTTGATGAGGATGAAGAAGAAGGCCGTCTTATACTTCCAGCCCTCCCCGCCGCCGTGGCGGAGACTGTCGATATACCGCTTGGCGGTGGGAAGATCGTCGAGCGCCATACTCACGCGGATGTAGCGGGTGAGGGCGACGATGCGGATGAGAAAGAAGAAGGGGCTTTTCATCTTCTTCTCGATGAGGGCGCGCTCCTCCTCATACTTTTTCTCTTCGCACAGCTTGCCGCAGCGGAGATTGAAGTTGTCCTGCGCGATGGCGGTCGCGAGCCAAAGAACGGCAACGGCGGCGACCACGGAGGCGATGACCCCCATGTAAATGACGCCATAGACGAACGAAGCAACCGCCCCTGCGGCGCAGAGTGCCGCGGAGAGAGAAAACCCGACGTAAAGGCCGACTTGTCTCTTCATACTCTTCCCCCTCTATCCTTCCTATACTTCCCGCACGATCGGAACGATCATGGGGTTTTGCTTGGTTTTTTTGAAGATATACGTCTTCATGGCGCGCTTGACGGCCGCCCCGATCTCCGCCGCCCCGCCGTGCGAGGGTGCGGAGGACACCGCCTTTTCGACGACCCCCTGCAATTCGCGGAGGTATCCCCCCTCTTCGGGGAGGACGAAACCGCGGCTCTCGATGACGGGCTCCCCCACGACCGCGCCGTCCGAGAGGACGACGGAGACGACGAACAGCCCCTCCTCCGACATGCGGATGCGGTCCTTCAGCACTTCGCTCGTGCCGAAGTCCTCGAAGCCCTCGCCGTCGATGAGGCGGGAGCCTGCGGGGAAATTCTCCCCCAAGCGGAGGCTGTCGTCGGTGAGTTCGACGCAGGAGCCGATCTCGGGGATGAGGGTCTGCGCGGGCTTCATGCCCATCTCCTGCGCGAGGAGGACGTGCCGCTTTAGGTGCCTGTATTCCCCGTGGATGGGGATGAAGAACTTGGGGCGCAGGAGGGAGTGCATGATCTTATGCTCTTCCTGGCAGGCGTGCCCCGAGACGTGGATCTTTTCGAGGCTCTCGTAGACGACGTTCGCGCCGAGTTTGAAGAGGTTGTTGATGACGCGGTAGATCATTCTCTCGTTGCCCGGGATGGGGCTTGCGGAGATGATGATGGTATCGTTGGGGCCGACCGTGACCTTGTTGAACTCCCCCGAGGCCATGCGGGTGAGAGCGGACATGGGTTCCCCCTGCGAACCCGTCGAGATGATGACGAGTTCCCTGTCGAAATAGTTCTTCGTCTTTTCGACGTCGACGAGTACCCCTTCGGGGATGGTGATCTCCCCGATCTTCGCCGCCGCCTCGACGACCCCGAGCATGCTCCTCCCCGAGAGCGCCACCTTGCGGCGGAACTTGACGGCGATATCCACGATCTGCTGCAGACGGTGGACGTTGGAGGCAAAGGTCGCGATGATGATGCGCCTGTCCGCGTTCTCCGCGAAGAGGTGTTCGAGGGTGGTGCCCACCACCTTTTCACTCATGGTGAACCCCGGGCGCTCGATATTCGTCGACTCCCCGAGGTACAGAAGAACTCCCCTCTTCCCGTACTCGGCGATCTCGGCAAGGTCGATGGGGTCCCCCGCGACGGGGGTCAGGTCGATCTTGTAGTCCCCGCTGTGGAAGACGACCCCGTAGGGCGTTTCGACGGCGAAGGCGAGCGCGCCCGCGATGGAGTGGTTGACGTTGACGCAGTTCACCGTAAAGGCGCCCGCCTTGATCTTGTCGCGGGGCTTCACGGTGCGCTCGGTCACCCCGTTTAAGCGGTGTTCGCGCAGTTTGTTGTCCACAAGGGCGAGGGTGAGCTTGGTGCCGTACAGCGGGACGTTCCCCCCGATCTCCTTCACGAGATAGGGTACGCCGCCGATGTGGTCCTCGTGCCCGTGCGTCAAAAAGACGCCGCGGATCTTGTTCTTGTTCTGCACGAGGTAGGTGATATCGGG
>CANRFW010000116.1 GCA_947630035.1 uncultured Clostridia bacterium
CCCCACAAGCCCTTTGACCTCGGGATGGCTCGCATGGCCCGCGATGGCGACCGTCTTCCCCTCTGCGCTCTTCCCGGCGACGATCTTCTGGGTGCGCCGCACGAAAGGGCAAGTGCAGTCGATGACGCGGATATGCCTTTTTTCGCACTCCGCAAAGACTGCCCTCCCCTCTCCGTGGGAACGGATGAGAAGGGTCGCGCCGCCCGGCACCTCCGCTAAACTCGCCGCCGTGACGATCCCCCTCTCCGCGATCTTCCGCACGACCTCGCCGTTGTGGATGAGTTCGCCGAGGACATAGGTATTCTCCGCGGGGACGGAAAGGGCGGTATCCACCGCGTTCTTCACTCCCGAGCAGAATCCGCAGTTTTTGGCGACGACGACCTCCTGCTTCATTTCTTCTTGCCTTTTTTGCGGGAGGCGCGCCACTCCGCGCGCATGGCGTAGAGCCGCTCGACAAGCTCGTTATCCGCCCGTTCGTAGTCCTCGGGGGTGAGCTTTTTGTCGTAGTACTCCGTAAACTCAAAGGGTTCCCCGAAGACGACGTGCGTAATGTGCCAGATGCGGGGACGGTTGCAGATGACGAAGGGCACGATGGGCGTCTTCGTCTTGATGGACATGAGCGCCGCGCCGCCGTGGAAGGGAAGGAAGTCGTCCCCCTCCCCCTTGTTGCGGGTCCCCTCCGGGAAGAGGGAGACCTTCTCGCCGTTGCGGAGGACGCGGATGGCCTCCATGAGGGTGCGCACGTCCGCCCCGTCGCGCATGGCGCCGATCGCGCCGACGCGGTATGCCCAATAGCCGACGACGGGAGACTCCATCACCGATTGCTTGGCAAGGTAGTGTACCCCCTCGCGGGTGGTGCGGGCGGGATAAAAGACGTCCCAGATGCAATAGTGGTTGCCGACGTAGATCTTCGCCCCCTTGCCGACCTTCTTCTTCCCGTGCAGTTTATAGGGATAGACGAGAAAATGCACGGGGTAAAAGAGGGTGCGGAGGAGGTTCATGAAGTGCATGATATGATAGCCCTTCTTGTTGGCGGGGAAGAGCTTTACCTTCTTTGCGCGCTCTGCGCGCATGGCGCGGACTTTTTCCTTTTTTTCCGCTTTCTTCGCGGCACGGAGTTCTTTGCGGGAAGGCTTGCGCTCCGCCCCCTCTTTCTCTTCCTGTTCCATTCAGATCCGCTCCTGCATTTGTTTTTTGACGGCGGCGACGACTTCCCCGATCGTCATATCCGAAGTATCGACGAGAACGGCGTCCTCCGCCTGCTTCAGGGGCGCAAGCGCGCGGCCCGCATCCTGCTCGTCCCGCTTGACGATCTCCCTTTTGAGTTCCTCGAAATCGACCGTATATCCCTTGGCGGTCAGCTCGTCGTAGCGGCGCTTTGCGCGCACTTCGGGGCTTGCCGTGAGGAAGAATTTGAAATCGGCATCGGGCAGGACGAAGGTACCGATATCCCGCCCGTCGAGGACGCAAGACATTTTCGAGGCGATCTCGCGCTGTTTCTCCGCCATCCGCATGCGCACGCTCGCATGCTTGGAGACGGTGGACGCCGCCATGGAGACCTGCGGCTCGCGGATCTTTTCGGAGACGTCTTCCCCGCCGAGCATGGTGTGCTGGACGCCGTCACGGTACTCGATATCGAGTTCCATATCGCGGAGCGCATCGACGACTTCCCGCTCGTCTTCAATGTTCGCGCCCTCTTTGAGGGCGCGCAATGCACAGGCGCGGTACATGGCGCCCGTATCGAGGTAGAGAATGTTGTAGTCGCGGGCAAGCGCCTTTGCGACCGTGGACTTCCCGCTCCCCGCGGGGCCGTCGATGGCAACGTTGATCTTCTTTGCGATGTCCTTCCGGAGGCACTTCGCGCCGCGGAGGTACACATGGCGGGGATCGAGGTTCTTCTCCACGAAGAGCATCACGCGGATGCAGAGGGACAGCCCGCCCTCGATATCCGGCTCCTGCGACGAGAAGAGGGCGCACCCCTCATACCCCGCCACCCGCGCCGCCTTTGCGGGATAGTAGGAATGGATATCGGACGTACTCGAAAAGACGATGCTGACGATTTCATCCTTTAAGAGCATGTTCTTATTGGCGATTTGGTCGAGAAGCTCCGCAACTGCCTTGCGGATCTCCTCCTTGTCATCCTGCGGAATGGTCGTTGCGCCGCGAATCACTATCATGTTCGTTCTCCTTTGTCGCAAACATTATATACGATCTCCCGCCGCTTGTCAATTTATGCGGTGAAAACGGGAGTATTATGTCACGCATAGTACTATGCAAACTGCCTATTTTATGCCTTTACCCGCCATAAATCCCGTGGAAAAGGCGATCTGCAGGTTGAAGCCGCCCGTGAAGGCGTCGCAGTCGAGTACCTCTCCGCAGAAGAAAAGCCCCTTTACTTTTTTGCTCTCCATCGTGACGGGATCGATTTCCTTGAGGTCCACCCCGCCCGAAGTTACGACCGCTTCCGAAAACCCGCGGAGGGCGGTAAGGCGCAGGGGGAACGCTTTGAGGGCGCAAACGATCCTCCCCCTCTCCTCCTTCGTGACGGCGTTCGCCCGCTTTTCGGGGTCCGCCTCCGCCTCGCGCAGGACGAGGGAGGTAATTCCCGCGGGCAGAAGCCCGCGCATGACGCTCTTTATCTGCTCTTTCCCCCGCGACGTGAGATCGCGCAGGAGCCGCTCGTCGAGTTTTTTTTCGTCGAGGGCGGGTTTGAAGTCAATGGAGGCCGCAACTTCCGCAAGGGGCAGGCGGTTGACAATCGCGGATAAGGAGAGAACGAGCGGCCCGGAGATGCCGTAATGGGTAAAGAGAAGCTCGCCAAGCTCCGAGAAGAGGACCTTCCCCCCTCTCTTTGCGGTGAGGACGGCGTTCTTCACCGAGATGCCCTGCGCTTCGGAGACCCCGTCCGCCTCCAGCCCCACGAGGGAAGGGACACAGCGGTTTACGGTGTGGCCCAGCTCTTTTGCGAAGCGGTAGCCGTCCCCCGTGGACCCCGTGGAGGGATAGGAGAGGCCGCCCGTTGCGAGGATGACGGCGTCGGCCGTCTCGTCGCCCGAGGAGGTGAGGACGGCGCGCACCGCACCGTTTTCCGTAAGTATCTCCTTTACTTCGCAGTTCAGTTTGACCGTAACGCCCGCATCGCGGCAGGCGCGCTCGAGGGTCTTCGTCACGTCGCTCGCACGGTCGCTCGCGGGGAAGACGCGGTTGCCGCGCTCCGTTTTGAGGACAAGCCCGTGTTCCTCCATGAACGTCATCGTGGAGGAGGCGGGGAAGCGGTATGCCGCCCCGCGAAGGAAGCGCTCCCCCCGCACGACGTTCTGCAAAAACTCCTCGGGCGGGCAGTCGTTGGTGAGGTTGCACCGCCCTTTCCCCGTAATATAGAGCTTCTTGCCGAGTTTTGCGTTCTTCTCGAGGAGGAGGACGCGGTGTCCGCTCTTTGCCGCGGTGCAGGCTGCCATGAGGCCCCCCGCCCCGCCGCCGACGACGATTACCCTCTTTTGATATGCGGAAGCGAGAGCCGTTTGACCCTCGCCTGTTCCCTTCTTTTCCACCGTTAAACGGGGTACACGCCCGTCTTCGCGAGGTCGGCGTCCACGCCCTCGTTCTTTGCCTTCCGCCACTTAAAGAAGGTCTCCGCAACTTCGGGGAAGGAGGCGTAGGAGAGGACGTCTTCCTCCTGCGTATAGTACCCCTTTTCGATGACCTCCGCCTTGAGCTTTTCGTACTCCGGCTCCAAATCGTCCGCGGGGCGGTAGGTGATGCGCTTTTCGCCCTTCAAGACCTTTGCGGCCGCCTCTTCGTCGACGGGCATGGGCAGCGCGCCGTACTTGCCCGCAAAGAGATCGCGGGTCTCCTTGGTGACCATCTTGTACCGTTCGCCCATG
>CANRFW010000117.1 GCA_947630035.1 uncultured Clostridia bacterium
TACCAACTGCGCCATAACCCCGAAAGAGCGGCACGAGGACCGCCCGTAAGCGTGGTGGGGACAACAGGACTTGAACCTGTGACCTCGCGCATGTGAAGCGCGCGCTCTAACCAACTGAGCTATGCCCCCGCTGCATGTGTTATTGTAACCCTTTTGCCCCGTTCTTGTCAACCGTTTTTCTCCACTTGTTTGCGGGAATTTTCAAAACCCGCAAAAGAATTTTGTTGAACCGCTTGAAATATGCCGTACAAAGTGTTATAATCTGTCATACGAAAACGGAAGGGACGGATCATGGAAAAACTCAACTCGGACGAAATGTTCCGCTATCTCATCGATAATGCTTTTCTTGCCTTGGAGGAACTTTCGGCCGTCGAGAAAGAACGTCCTCTCACGCAGTTCGAATTCGGGCTGAAGACGGTGCATGTCGAACTTCTCGAGACTCTCCAGAACCTCTGGGAGGGAGCGGAGGCGGCGGGGCTGGATTGGGACGTCGAGGAAAGATTTCCCGTATAACAGAAATTTTTTCGGAAAAGCGCGGCAAATCGCTTGCTTTTTTCGGCGGGCATGGTATAATTTAACCGTAAACGACGGGGATATGGCTCAGTTGGTAGAGCGGTACGTTCGCAACGTACAGGCCATGGGTTCGAATCCCATTATCTCCACCACGCCGAACGGCGCACGGCCCTTGCAAACAGCAAGGGCTGTTTTTTGAGGAGGAGCGATGAAAGTCAACGTGAAAAGATTGCGCGAGGGGGCAAGGCTGCCCGCATACGGTTCGGAGTACGCGGCGGGCGCCGATCTCTATGCGGCGGAGGGGACCGCTATCCCCGCGGGAGAGACCCGCTTCGTCCCCACGGGATTTGCGATGGAACTGCCCCTCGGCACGGTCGGGCTTGTGTATGCCCGCAGCGGGCTTGCCTGCAAGGAAGACCTTGCTCCCGCCAACAAGGTGGGGGTCATCGACTGCGACTACCGCGGCGAAGTGATGGTCGCCCTCCACAACCACGGCAAACAGGACCGCACGGTGGAGGCGGGGGAGCGCATTGCCCAGCTCGTCATCGCGCCCTACTACGCCGTGCAGTTCGGCGAGACGGAGACCCTTTCAAGCACGGTACGCGGGGAGGGGGGCTTCGGCTCCACGGGGAAGAACTGAATGCGGATGCACAGAAAACGGCACCTCGAGGAGCGCATGGCGGCGTGTTCGCCCGTCCTCCTCGCACGGGGGCGGCCCTGCCGTAACCTGAAAGAGGCGGCGGAAAATTTCCGCGCCCTTCTCTCCGCGGAGGAGGTGTTCGGAAATTTGAACCCCGTCGAACTCGAGATCGGCTGCGGGAACGGGGCGTTTGTTGCGGAACTTGCCAAGAGGGAGCCGGACCGCAATTTCTATGCGGTGGAGATCTGCTCCAACGTCATCCTCACGGCAATGGAGCGGGTGATGCGGGAGGGGATCCCCAACGTGCGCTTTCTCAATATCCCCGCCGAGATCCTGCCCTGCTATCTCCCCGGGGAGAGCGTGGAGAAGATCTATCTCAACTTTTCCACCCCTTTGCCCGAACCCAACCGTGCCAAGCAGCGCCTCACTTCCCCCCGTTTTCTCGGGATCTACCGCGCCCTCTTAAAGGACGGGGGCACGATCGAACAGAAGACGGACAGCGGCTACTTCTTCGATTTCTCCCTTGCGCAATACGCCCTCTGCGGGTTCGAAGTGACGGATGTCACCCGCGACCTGCACAAAAGCGCATATGCGGCGGGGAATATCGTCACCGAATACGAGGCGAACTTCCTCGCACAGGGCAAGCCTATCTATCGCGCCGTCGCCGTCAAGCGTGCCGCCCCTGCCGAAAACGAAGATGCACTCCTCCCGCCCCAATAGAAGGGCGGGAGATTTTTTGTAAAAATTCCCCAAACTTTTTTCCTCTTCCCCCTTGAAAAAAAGCGCGGTTTATTTTATAATGGTGATAACCGCGAAAAGCGGGGAAAGGGGGAAATATGGATATCGCAAAATCGATTGCGGAAGGCAGGACGGCGCTCGGCATCGAGTTCGGCTCCACCCGCATCAAGGCAGTGCTGGTGGACGGGAACAACACGCCCGTTGCCTCCGGTTCCCACGAGTGGGAGAACCGTCATCTCGGCAATATCTGGTCGTACACGCTCGAGGATATCGTCACGGGCATGCAGGACAGCTACGCGAAGATGGCGGCGGACGTAAAGGAAAAGTACGGCGTCACGCTGACGACGGTCGGCGCCATCGGCATCTCCGCCATGATGCACGGCTACATGGTGTTCGACAAGGACGATAAGCTCCTCGTGCCCTTCCGTACCTGGCGCAACAACACGGCGGCATACGCGGGGGAACGCCTCACCGAACTCTTCGGCTACCACATTCCCGCGCGCTGGTCGGTCGCCCATCTCTATCAGGCGATCCTCGGCGGGGAGCCTCACGTCAAGGATATCGCCTATCAGACGACGCTCGCGGGCTACGTCCATTGGCTGCTCACGGGGAAGAAAGTCATCGGCATCGGGGAGGCCTCCGGCATGTTCCCCGTCGACCCCGTCACCAAACAGTACAACAAAAAGATGCTCGCGCAGTTCAACGCGCTCGTCAAGGGCAAAGTTCCCTTCAAGCTGGAAGACATTCTTCCCGAAATTTTGCTTGCGGGGGAAGACGCGGGCAAACTCACCGAGGAGGGGGCGAAGATCCTCGATCCCTCGGGGAACCTGAAAGCGGGCATTCCGCTCTGCCCTCCCGAGGGGGACGCGGGCACCGGCATGGTCGCCACCAACTCCATAAAAAAGAGGACGGGCAACGTCTCCGCGGGCACTTCGGTGTTTGCGATGATCGTCCTCGAGAAAGAGCTTTCCAAAGCATATCCCGAGATCGACCTCGTCACGACCCCCGTGGGGGACCTCGTCGGCATGGTCCACTGCAACAACTGCACCTCCGATCTCAACGGCTGGGTCAATCTGTTCGGCGAATTCGCCGCCCTTCTCGGCGTGGATATCCCCAAGTGGAAACTCTACGATACGCTGTACTTCGCCTCCGAAAAAGGGGATACGGACTGCGGCGGGCTTCTCTCGTATAACTACGTCTCCAACGAGCATGTGACGAACGTGGACCACGGCCGCCCGCTGTTCGTGAGAAAGGCCGACAGTAAATTCGACCTTGCGAACTTCATGCGGTGCCACCTCTATTCGGCGTTCGGCGCCCTCAAGGTGGGGTGCGATATCATGCTGAAGGAGGAGGGCGTGAAGCTCGACAGGATCACGGGCCACGGCGGGCTCTTCAAGACGGAGCGCGTCGGGCAGAGCTATCTTGCCGCGGCGATCGGCGCCCCCGTCACCGTCATGAAGACGGCGGGCGAGGGCGGCGCATGGGGGATGGCGGTCCTCGCCAATTACCTCATCCGCAAAGAGAAGGGCGAGACCCTCGAAGACTACCTTGAGGAAAAGGTGTTCAAGGGACAGGAAGGGGTGACGGTCGCCCCCGATTCCGCCGCCGTCGAGGGTTTCGAGGCGTTCTGCAGCCGCTACGTCGAAGGGCTTCCCATCGTCCGCGAAGCCGTCCGTTCTCTCAAATAAAAGGAGTTTGCCATGCTGGAAGAAATGAAGGAAAGGGTCTTAAAAGCCAACCTCGATCTCGTAAAAAACCGCCTCGTGCTGTTTACTTGGGGGAACGTCTCGGAGATCGACAGAAAGAGCGGGCTTGTCGTCATCAAGCCCTCGGGCGTCGAGTACGACGGGATGACGGCGGAGGACATGGTCGTCGTCGATCTGAACGGCAAGGTGGTGGAGGGGAACCTCCGTCCCTCCTCCGATACGCCCACCCATATCGAGTTTTACAAGGCGTTCAAGGATATCGGCGGCG
>CANRFW010000118.1 GCA_947630035.1 uncultured Clostridia bacterium
GTCCAACTCGGTGTGCTTCGCGGCGGACGGGCAGGCGATCGGCGTGGGGGCGGGGCAGCAGTCCCGTATCCACTGCACGCGGCTCGCGGCGCAGAAGGCGGACCTGTGGCATTTGCGCCAGCACGAGAAGGTCCTCTCGCTGCAATTTGCGGAGGGCGTGGGCCGTCCCGAAAAGAACAACATTATCGACCTGTATCTCTCCGACGACGCCGAAGAGGTCTTGGGCGACGGCGTGTGGCAGAACAATTTCAAGGTGCGCCCCGAGCCGTTCACCCGCGAAGAGAAGGCGGAGTACCTTGCGGGGATCTCGGGCGTTTCCTTAGGGAGCGACGCCTTCTTCCCGTTTTCGGACAACATCGAAAGGGCGTTCAAGAGCGGCGTGAGCTATGTTGCCGAGCCGGGCGGCAGCGTGCGGGACGACCTTGTGATCGACGCCGCCGACAAGCACAACATGGTGATGGCCTTCACGGGGATGAGACTTTTCCATCACTAATTTTTCGCACGATTTTTTTGCTCGTGCCAAGCCGTGCGGACCCTCACCCCTGCCCCTCGCGCGCAAACTCCAACCGACTTGCCCTTATGAATGGGGGCGCGCATCTGGCTAACTTGCTCCTATGAAGGGGGGCGCGCAGCCACACCACATGCCCTCCCCCTGCGTAAGGGGGAGGGGTAGGGGTGAGGGTCCGCCCCCGACCCATTCGGCAAAAAAATCGTGCGAGGAAAGTTTCTCGCAAAAGAAACGAGCTAACTCTCTCATTCGCTTGCTCGTACAACAAGCGCGAGGTGTCGCGCAAATTGGGTCGCGCAGCGGAGGGAAACCCTCCTCGCGCAAGCAATTATAGCTTCGCACAAAATCTTTTCGCCGTATACCTGCCCCCTTTGAAGGGTGGAGCGGCGCACCATGTTCAACAGCCCTGTGGGCTGTGAACGCGCCGCGACATGAGGCGTGGCCTCGCCGAAGGGGTTGCGGCGGTCCCTGCCGCCGCAACGGGGTAGGGGTGGGGGTTGAACTCTATCCTTCAGCGCAAAATCTTTTGGAACCACGTCACCCCTCGACTGCGCTCGGGGTGACGTATGGAGACATCGGAGTGGCATGGTGAGGAGTTCGCGCGGAACTCCGGCTGCTTTACACGTCACCCCGAGCGCAGTCGAGGGGTGACGCAGTAGGACGCGCGGTGGGGGCGGGCGCGCGAGTAAAGGCAAAAGCGTAAATCAAATTTTTTCGGGAGACAGTACATGAATATTCTGGTGATCGGAGGGGGCGGCAGGGAACACGCCGTCATCAAAACCCTGAAAAAGAGCAGGGACTGCGGAAAGATCTGGTGTCTTCCCGGCAACGGCGGCATCGCGGCGGACGCCGAGTGCGTCCCCGTGAAGGCTACGGATATCGAGGGCATCGCCGCATTCGCAAGCGAAAAGAAGCCCGATTTTGCCGTCGTCACTCCCGACGATCCCCTCTGCATGGGGCTTGTGGACAGGCTCGAATCCCTCGGTATTCCCTGTTTCGGTCCGCGCGCCAACGCCGCGATCATTGAGGGCAGCAAGGTCTTCTCCAAAAACCTCATGAAAAAATACGGCATCCCCACCGCGGAGAGCCGCGTCTTTACCGATGCGGACGAGGCGCTCGCCTACCTCAAAACGCACGCATATCCCGCCGTTGTCAAGGCGGACGGGCTTGCCCTCGGCAAGGGTGCGATCATCGTCAATTCCTACGCCGAGGCGGAAAAAGCCATCCGAGGCATGATGGTCGAAAAGGTCTTCGGCGAGAGTGGGAGCCGCGTCCTCGTCGAGGAGTTTTTAACGGGTCCCGAGGTCTCCGTTCTCTCCTTTACGGACGGGGAGACGGTCGTCCCCATGGTCTCCTCCATGGATCACAAGCGGGCGCAGACGGGGGACAGGGGCCTCAATACGGGGGGTATGGGGACGGTCGCGCCCAATCCCTACTACACGGAGGAGATCGCAGCGCGGTGCATGAAAGAGATCTTCCTGCCCACCGTAAACGCGATGAAAAAGGAGGGGAGACCCTTCCGCGGCTGTCTCTATTTCGGGCTTATGCTTACCCCCGAGGGGCCCAAAGTCATCGAATACAACTGCCGCTTCGGGGACCCCGAAACGCAGGTCGTTCTGCCCCTTTTGCAGAGCGATCTTCTCAAGATCATGATGGCTTGCCGCAACGGAACGCTCGCGGAGGCGGAGGTGAAATTCTCCTCGGGTGCGGCGTGCTGCGTCGTCCTCGCCTCCGAGGGTTACCCCCAAAAATACGACACGGGGTACGAAATTTCTCTCCCGGAGACGGGGGAGGGGGAGGAGATCTTCGTCGCGGGGGCGCGCCTTTCGGAGGGGAAACTTCTCACTTCGGGCGGGCGGGTCCTCGGCGCCGTAGCCGTAGCCCCCACCCTCAAGGAGGCGGTGGAGCGCGCCTACGCGCTGTCCGACAAGATCGCCTTTGCCAATGCGTACAAACGCGCGGATATCGGGGGACGCGCCCTCGCCGCGCTCGGAGAATAGACTATGGTTTACAGGATCTATGTGGAAAAGAAGGAGGGGTTCGACATCGAGGCCCGTACCCTTCTCGCCGACTGCCGCACCCTCCTCGGGATCGAGAGCTTGGAGCGGGTGAGGGTCATCAACCGTTACGACGCGGAGGGCATCGAAAGATCTCTCTTCGACGAGTGCGTGAAGAAGGTCTTCTCGGAGCCGCAGATGGATAGGGCGGCGGAGGAGATCGATTTGTCTTCCGCCCGCGCCTTTGCCGTGGAGTACCTCCCCGGGCAGTTCGACCAGCGTGCGGACAGTGCGGCGCAGTGCATCCAGCTTCTCTCGCAGGGGGAGAGGCCGCTCGTGCGCACGGCGAAGATCTACGCCCTCTACGGGGTCTCGGCCGAGGAGGTTGAGGCGGTCAAAAAATATGTCATCAACCCCGTGGAGAGCCGCGAGGCGAGCTTCGAAAAGCCCGTAACCCTCAAAATTTCCCACCCCGTCCCCGCGGAAGTGGAGATCCTCAACGGCTTTTCGGGGTTGGATAAAAAGGGCCTTGCCTCCTTTGTGAAGACGTACGGCCTCGCGATGGACGAGGACGATATCGCATTCTGCCAAGACTATTTCAAGAAGGAGGGGCGGGACCCCACCCTCACCGAGATCAGGATGATCGATACCTATTGGTCCGATCACTGCCGTCACACCACCTTCCTCACCACGATCGACGGGGTGACGTTCGAAGACGCTCTCCTGCAGAACGCGTATAACGAGTACCTCGCCGCCCGCAGGGAGCTTGGCCGCGGGAAGCCCGTCACCCTCATGGATATCGGGACGATCGCCGCGAAGCTCCTCAAAAAGCGGGGGATGCTCGCAAAGCTCGACGAGAGCGAGGAGATCAACGCCTGCACCGTGAAGATCAAGGTGCGGATAGACGGCAAAGAGGAGGATTGGCTGCTCCTCTTCAAGAACGAAACGCACAACCATCCCACCGAAATAGAGCCGTTCGGCGGCGCCGCCACCTGCATCGGCGGGGCCATCCGCGATCCCCTTTCGGGCAGGAGCTATGTTTACGCCGCCATGCGCGTCACGGGCGCGGCGGACCCCCTCGTCCCCGTAAAGGAGACGATGAAGGGCAAGCTCCCCCAGCGCAAGATCGTGACGACCGCGGCGGCGGGCTACTCCTCCTACGGCAACCAGATCGGGCTTGCGACGGGGCAGGTGGACGAACTCTATCACCCCGGCTATGCCGCAAAGAGGCTCGAGATCGGCGCCGTCATCGCGGCGGCGCCCGCGGAGAATGTGCGCCGCGAGGCGCCCTCGCCGGGGGACGTCGTCATCCTCCTCGGAGGGAGAACGGGGCGGGACGGTT
>CANRFW010000119.1 GCA_947630035.1 uncultured Clostridia bacterium
TGCGCGACCCAATTTGCAACGCCACCGCAGGCTTATTGTTCGGGCAAGCGAATGAGAGGACAAATTCGGTTTCCCATACGAGAAACTTTCCTCGCACAAAAGATTTTGCGCCGCGAACAAGAAGCGATAAACAAGAGAGCAGGAAGGCGCAAAAGATTTTGTGCGAAAGCTATAGTATGTCTTTCCCCACGGGTTCGTAGAAGAGCCGCTCGAGGGCTTCCCCCTTCGCAAAGGGCAAGAGCCACATGAGTTTCGCAACGGTCGCCTCGAGGGTCATGCTACGCGCCTCAAGCACCCGCCCCAAGGAACGGAGTTTGCGGCCCACCTCGTAGCGGTCGAGGGCGCTCCCCTCCCGCTCCACCTGCGTGGTGAACACCGCCGTCTTGCCGAGGGCGAGGAAGCGTTTCAGCTGCTCCGCAAAGGCGCCGTCCCCGTAATCGGGCAGTCCCCCCATGCCGAAGGACTCGACGACGAGCGCACTGCACTTTTCGTCCAACCAATCGAAGATGGAGGCGTCCAGCCCCGGGATGAGTTTCAATACGAACACCCCGCCGTCGAGGGCATGATAGAACTTCGGCGCGCCCTGCGGCTTCTCCTCTTTGATATAGTAGAACGGCTTGCCGTCCCGCATGAGGGCGATATCGGGGTAATCGATGCTCGAAAAGGCGTTGTAGCTGCGGGTGCGCGTCTTCTTGGCGCGGGTGCCGAGGATGACGTTCCCGTCGAACACGAGATGCACCCCCGAGGCGCCGTCGTCCGCGCAGAACGAAAAGGCGTCCGTAAGGTTACGGCGGGCGTCGGTATCTCGCAGGTAGACGGATTTCTGGGACCCCGTAAGCACGATGGGCTTGCGGGAATTCTGCACGAGGTAGGAGAGCGCCGCGGCGGTGTACGCCATGGTATCCGTCCCGTGGACGACAACGAACCCGTCGTATTTTTCATACCCCTCCTCGATGATGCGCGCAAGCTCGAGCCAGCGGGCGGGGTGGATATTGGTGCTGTCGAGATTGAAGGGCTGCACCGCCTCCACAATGCAGATATCCCGCAGTTCGGGCACATAGGAGAGGAGTTCCTCCGGGGTGACGGAGGGGGCAAGCCCGTTCGCGGTCGGCTTGGAGGCAATGGTGCCCCCCGTTGCGATGAGTAGAATGCGCTTCACGCCAATCTCCTTATGCGAAGAAATCGAGAGGAAGGGCAACGAGTTCCTCCGTTCTGCGCCGCACGAACTGCCTGTATTTATAGCTTCCCGATTCGAAGAGGACGACGAGCTTCCCCTCCTTTACGGCGATCCCTTCGCTCATGCAGGGGACCTTCTTCTCGCTCTCCGCCTTGCCGAGGAAGTAGCAGGGAACGCTCTTCCCGCCGACGGTGACGGTGAGATCAGTCTCCCCGCCGAGGGGATCTTTGTAGCGGCAGAGGGTGCTGTCCGCAAGCCCCCACGAGCAGGAGAGATAGAGGTCCTCCCCCTCGATCGCAAGCCCCTGCACGAGGCCGCGCACCGAGAGATAGGCGAAGGGCGTTTTGTCCGTTACGCCCCCCTCCGCGCCGTCGTCAATCGTATAACATGCGACGAGGGCACGGTTTTCGATGCCGTCCACCGTGACATGGTGGCTCTTATCCGTCTCATAGTTGCCCTTGCGGTAGAATTCGCCCGCGAAGAGGGTGTTCCCCGAGACGGAGACGAAGGCGTTGGAGGTCTCCGTTGCAAGTTTATCGTGATAGGGCAGGGCGGTCCCCTCCTTGGCGGAGAGCGCATCGGAGAGGGGGACGCGCACGAGGCTCTTCCCCACGGTGAGGATGAGGTAATTCTCCGTTGCCGCCACGCCGCCGAAGTGGGCGGTGAGGTCGTTCCCTCCCTCCGAGACGCGGATATACTTCGCGCCGTCTTTGCCGACGAAGTACACGCGGGAGGCGCCCTTCTTCATGTAGCCGCTTACGGCGTAATCGTAGCCGCTCCCCTCGGGAAGGGCACACACCCCTTGCGGGACGAAGTCCTCATGAAGGGCGGGGATCTCCGCAAGGCTCTCCGCCGCGCCGTCGAAGACGGGATAGCGCGCCCCGAAGAACCACACGAAGAGAAAGACGAGGAGGGCGATAAGGAGAAACACGGCGATCCCGATCCCCCAGAGTTTTCCGCGCGTCTTTTTGGTCATACTTCCTCCTTGCAAAACAGCGCGCGTTTTTGCGCGCGCGTGAGTTTCTTTACGGCGCATTCGCGGCTCCTCGCCTCATGCTCCGTTTCGTACCGCTCGCTGTAGACGAGACGGACAGGCAGGCGGGAACGCGTATATTTCGCCCCCATTCCCGCATTATGGGTTTCGAGACGGCGCTTAAGGTCGGTCGTAAATCCCGTGTAGAGGGTGCCGTCCGCACACTCGAGGATATAGGTATAGTACCGCCCCTCTTCCCCTTTCATGCCTCTTCTTCGTGCCCGTGTTCGGGGAAATCCTTGGGATCGTAGGCGATGCCGTTCTTGTCGTAATAATCCTTGATCGCCGCGCGGATCGCTTCCTCGGCGAGGACGGAGCAGTGCATCTTGTAGGCGGGAAGCCCGTCGAGCGCCTCCGCCACCGCCTTGTTGGTGAGGGTAAGCGCCTCCGAGAGGGGCTTGCCCTTGATGAGTTCCGTCGCCATCGAACTCGAGGCGATCGCACTGCCGCAGCCGAATGTTTCGAATTTGACGTCGGCGATGATCCCGTTCTCGATTTTAAGGTAGATCTTCATGATATCGCCGCACTTCATGTTGCCGACTTCGCCCACCCCGTCGGGGTTCTCGATGACCCCCACGTTGCGCGGGTTGCGGAAATGGTCCATCACTTTTTCACTGTATAAAGACATCTCGTCACCTCAAAAAATACGTTCTCTTCCCCTCTTGCAGTTCCCGCCAGACGGGGGACATGCCGCGGAGTTTTTCCACGACCTCTTTCACTCTCGCTACGACCTCGTCCGCCTCCTCCAAGGTGGTCTCCTCCGAAAAGGTGAGACGGAGGGATCCGTGGGCGATCTCGTGCGGCCGCCCGATCGCGAGCAGCACATGGGAGGGATCGAGGGAACCCGAAGTGCAGGCGGAACCCGAAGAGGCGCACACGCCGTAGTCGTCGAGCATGAGAAGGAGGCTCTCCCCCTCGATGCCCTCGAAACAGAAACTCACGCAGCCCGGGAGCCGCTTTTCCCTGTCCCCGTTGAGAATGCCGTGGGGAATTTGGGAGAGGCCCTCTATGACGCGGTCGCGCACGGCCGCCGTCTTCCTTGCGTTCTCCTCCATATGGAGGACGCACTCCTCGAGCGCCGCCGCCATGCCGGCGATCGCGGGGAGGTTCTCGGTGCCCGCACGCTTGCCGCGCTCCTGCGCGCCCCCCTCGATCAGCGGGGAAATGCGCACCCCCCTCCTCGCATAGAGAAGCCCCACCCCCTTCGGCCCGTGGAACTTATGGGCGGAGAGGGAGAGCATGTCCACATTTTCGAGGGAGACGGGGATATGCCCCACCGCCTGCACCGCGTCCGTATGGAACAGCACCCCCCGCCGCTTGCAGATCGCCGCGATCTCGGGGATGGGCTGAATGGTTCCGATCTCGTTGTTGGCATACATGACGGAGACGAGGCAGGTATCGGGGCGGATCGCCTTTTCCACCTCGGCGGGGGAGACAAGCCCGTCTTCCCCCACGGGAACGAGGGTCACTTCGTACCCCTCGCTTTCAAGTTTTTTTAAGGTATGGAGGACGGCATGGTGTTCGAACGCCGTGGAGACGAGGTGCTTTTTCCCCGCCTTCGCGCCGAGCGCCGCCGCCGAACGGAGGGCCTGATTATCCGC
>CANRFW010000120.1 GCA_947630035.1 uncultured Clostridia bacterium
GAGCCAGACGCTTCCGCGGGCGATCCCGCGCCGCGCGTGCTCGACGGCGAGATACGCCGTGATCCATTCCCGCGCGTGCATCGCGTATTGCGAAATGCCGATCTTCCCCGCGGGCGAGCCGACGAAAAAGGCGTATATCTCCCGCCCCTCCGCGCTCTTGCCTATGATCTCCTTCCTGCCGCGGTATCTCAAGTAGAATTTTTTTACCCGTTCCGCAATGTCCATGCGGCATTGTATGCAAAAATTGTTACTTGTGGTATTCCGCGCCCGCGAGGATGGTGAACGCGCGGTAGATCTGTTCGAGGAGGACGACCCGCATCATCTGATGGGGAAAGGTGAATGCCGAGAAGGAGAGCTTCTCCTTTGCCGCCGCCTTGACCCGCTCGTCCAGCCCGCAGGAGGAGCCGATGACAAAGGTCACTTCCTCCCCCCTGTCGCAGAGTTTTTTGAGTCCTGCGGCAAATTCTTCGGAGGAGCGCCCCTCCCCCTCTATGGCGAGGGCTACCGTGTACCCCCTGCATGCCCGCAAAATTTCCTCCGCCTCCTCCTTGGGAGACGCCCGCTCGGGCAGTTCCGTAACGGTGAGTTTGCAATAGCGGGAGAGACGTTTTTCATACTCCGCGCAGGCCTCCCGCCAGAAGCGCTCTTTGAGCTTGCCCACGCAAACGACGTTTACCTTAAACACCCGAAAACCCCGTAACAAGGACCATGATCCACTGCAGCGCGCACAGCCCGATGCCGATCGCCGCCGCGAGGAAGAACCGCTTGCCCCCCCTTGCCGCAAAGGGTTTTTCCTCCCGCGCTCTCTTCCTCTCGGTAAGGGCGAAAAAGAGGATGCAGCCGCAGAGGACGAGCGCCGCGAGGACGACGAGGACGACGTACCCCGCGAGCGGAAGGGATGCGAAGAAGGAATTTATCCCGCAGGCGGAGAGGACGATGATGACGGCGTTGTTCGCAAGGTGGGCGAGCATGCCGGGGAGAATGCTGTCCGCATGCACGGCGAGAAGGGCAAAGCACGCCCCGCAGGCGAATTGGTAAACCGTCTGCTCGGGGCTTCCGTGCATGAGCGCAAAGAGGGCGCCCGTGATGAGGACGGCGGAACCCGTACCCCATCCCTCTTTTTTGACCCCGAGGGCGAGGGCGCCGCGGAAGACCGTCTCCTCGAACAGGGCGGGGAGGACCGCCGCGACGAGAAGGGTGGGAAGAAGATACCAGCCGCGGAGCATCGTCTCCGTAAGCCCCGCGCCGCTCTCCGTGTAGCCTGCCTTGGCGAGAAGCTCCACGAGGAAGGAATTGAGTTCCCCGAGGGAGAAGAGAAGCCCGAATTGGAGGACGAGGGCGAGCGGGAAACAGTACCACTTGCAGGGGCGGTAAACCGTGCGGGGGTGCGTCTTCCCGCGGCGGAACCACACGACGGCTGCCGCGGCAAAGCACAGCTGCGGAAGGAGATAGCTGACATAGCGGAGCCAATCGGGCTGATTGCTTCCGTCTGCGCCGCATGCCCCCGCGATGAGGGTTAAAACGAGGGAGAGGAGCATCACAAGCCCCACGGCGAGGCTGAACGAGAACCCGCTCTCCTTCAGTCCGTCGGGGGCGGGAGCCTCTTCCCGCACCGATTTTTCTTTCATGCTTCGTATTATAACAGAAATGCGGGGAAATGTCCAAAGAATCCTTTGCTTTTTGCAAAAAATGTTTTATAATAGAGGGGCGGACGGGAAGTCCGCGGGAGACTGTATGCGAACGGTAAACACCGAAAAAATCGAAGATTGCGTCTACCGCCTTGCGCGGCGGGCGGGCGTGACCCTCACAAAGAGCTGTAAAGAGGCCCTCCTTGCGGGGTATGAACGGGAGGAGGGTGCGGCAAAATTCGCCCTCGGGACCATCCTCGAAAACGAGAAGATCGCACGGCGGGAGGAGATGCCCGTCTGCCAGGATACGGGCATGGCGGTCGTCCTCATCAAACTCGGGCAGGAGGTCGTCCTCACGGGCAGACTCCTTTCGGACGCGGTGGACGAAGGGGTGCGGCGCGCCTATGCGGACGGGGGTTTCCGCAAGAGCATCTGCGACCCGCTGACCCGCGTCAACACGGGAGACAACACCCCCGCCCACCTGCATGTGGATATTACGGAGGGAGACAGGGTAAAGATCTCCTTCCTCCCCAAGGGATTCGGGAGCGAGAACATGAGCCGCCTCTATATGCTGACCCCCGCCGAGGGGAGAGACGGGATCGTGCGCGCCGCCGTCGAGACGGTGAAACTCGCAGGCTCCCGCCCCTGCCCGCCCGTCTGCCTCGGGATAGGGATAGGCGGAAGTTTCGATTCGTGCGCCCTCCTCGCAAAGCGCGCACTCCTCCGCGACCTCGGCTCGCGGCACCCCCGCGGGGACGTTGCCTCGATCGAGGAGGAGATCCTCGAAAAGGTGAACGGGCTGGGAATCGGCGCGCAGGGATTCGGCGGAAAGACGACGGCGCTCTCCGTCTGCTGCGAAGTCGCCCCCACCCATATTGCGGGGCTGCCCGTTGCCGTAAACGTGCAGTGCCACTGCGTGCGCTGCGAAAAGGAGACGATATGAACCTCCGCCTTCCCCTCACGAAAGAACAGATCTCTGCGCTCCGGGCGGGGGACGCCGTCCTCCTCTCGGGCACGGTGTACACCGCGCGGGACTGCGCACACCGCCGCATGTTTGAGCTTTTGGACCAAGGGAAACCCCTCCCCTTTGCGCTCGAAAATTCCTTCATCTACTACGCCGGCCCCTGCCCCGCGCCCGCGGGAAAAGCATGCGGGAGCTGCGGTCCCACGACCTCTGCGCGCATGAACGTTTTCGCACCCCGTCTGCTCGATTTGGGGCTTGGAGGCATGATCGGCAAGGGCGAAATGAGCGAGGACGTGAAGGCCGCGATCGTGCGGAACGGGGCCGTCTACTTCGCCGCGATCGGCGGGGCGGGCGCCTTTTACGGGAACGCCGTGAAAAGCTGTGAATGCGTCGCCTTTCCCGACCTTTTGAGCGAAGCCGTGTACCGCATGGAGGTGGAAAACTTCCCCCTCGTCGTGGCGATCGACAGCCGCGGCGGGAGCGTTTACCGATAAGGGTTACGGTATTGCCGCCCGCAATTTGCGGGCGGCATTTTTTTACGGTGAAACTTGAGGCGAGGGGGCGGTTGCGCCTGCCCTTTTCCAAAGGGGAGACGCCGAAGAGCGCCTTCCCAAGGCCTACCCTTTCCCAAAGGGGAGACGCCGAAGAGCGCCTTCACAAGGCCTACCCTTTCCCAAAGGGGAGGCTCCGCCACAGGCGGTGGTGGGGATTGACGATTATCCCATCCCCATCCGTCACGGCGATGCCGTGCCACCTTCCCCTTCCCGAGGAAGGGTAAGGCTTATACTGCGGTTTCCGCATCCTTTGCGGCGGAGGAATCTCGCGCCCACTCATACCGGCGCCGCGTAGCGGCGGAGCGTATCTTTCATGGGAAGATTCACTCACTCCGCCTGCGGCTCCGTTCGGAATGAGGAACGGAGAATCCGCGTCCTTTTCAAAAAGAGTTTCCTCACGCGTCTCAAACGCCCGCCCGCAAATTGCGGGCGGGCGTTTGAGACGGTTCGGAATGACGTTGAAGGGCGCCGCGGCGCC
>CANRFW010000121.1 GCA_947630035.1 uncultured Clostridia bacterium
CGGCAAGGCGGGCGTTCTGCCCGTCTCTGCCGATGGCGAGGGAGAGCTTTTCATCGGGCACGACCGCGATCGCCGATTTCTCGGAGAGCTGGGTGACGGAGACGACCGTCGCGGGCGAGAGCGCCTTCGCGATGAATTCGAGCGGGTTCTCGCTCCAGAGGATGATATCGATCTTCTCCCCGCCGAGTTCGGCGACGACGGCGTTGACGCGGGCGCCCTTGTTGCCCACGCATGCGCCGACCGCATCCACGCGGGGATCGGCGGAGGCAATCGCCATCTTGGTGCGGTGCCCCGCCTCGCGGGAGATCGCCTTCACGGTGACCACCCCTTGCTTGATCTCGGGGACTTCCTCTTCGAACAGCCTCTTCACAAGCCCGGGCGCCGCGCGGGAGACAAGCACCTGCGCGTTCTTGCCGCCGCTCTTCACCCGTTTGACGAAGACCTTGATGCGGTCCCCCGTGTTATACCGCTCGCCGGGGACTTGATCCTGCGGGGGCATGACCCCCTCGATCTGTCCCTTGCCGAGTTCGATATACACGTTTCTCGCGTCCACCTTGCGGATAAGCCCGCTCATGAGTTCCCCCTCCTTATCGGAGAACTCCGAGAGGGTGTTGTCCCGCTCCGTCTCGTGGATCTTCTGGAGGATGACCTGCTTCCCCGTCTGCGCGGCGATGCGCGAGAAGTCCTGCGGGACGAATTCCTCGGTAATAACGTCCCCCACCTGCGCCTTTTTGCGGATGAGGAGAGCGTCTTCGAGGGTGATCTCCCCCTCGCCCGGCTCCTCGCTGTCCACCACCGTGCGGCTGCGGAAGTAGCGGATGGTGCGTTTCTCGGGGTCGAGACGCACTTCGATGACGCCCGAAGCCCCGTCGTACTGCTTCTTGTAGGCGGAAGCGAGGGCGTTCTGCAGGGCCTCCACGAATGCCTCCGCGGTGATCCCCTTTTCCCGCTCGAGATCGGCGAGGGCGGGGAAGAACTCTTCCATCTCTTTGTTGGTTTTCTTCGCCATATGATTGTCTCCCGTTTGTTTTTTATTTCATACCTCGATGACGAGGCTTACTTTCGCGCACGAAGCGAACGGGTACTCCCGCTCCTTCCCCTCCTCTTCGAGGAAGACCGTCTTCCCGTCGAACCCCTTCAGGATCCCCTCGTGGACCTTCTTCCCTTCCAAGGGGGCATAGAGGCGGACTTCCACCTTCTCCCCCATCCGCCGCGCGAAATCCCGCTCGGTGCGGAGGGGACGGTCCAGCCCCAAGGAGGAACAGTTGAGGGTGTAGCTCTCGCCGAAGGTAGGGTCGAACTCGTCGAGCGGCCCGTCCACGGCGCGGTGGAACTTTTCGCAGGTGACGAGGTCTATCCCCTCCTCCCTGTCGATATAGAGGGTGAGGGACCTCGTCCTTTGGTCGAACTTCGCCTCCACGAGTTCCACGCCGACCTCCTCTGCAACGGGGGCGAGAAAGGCGAGGATCTCTTCTTCGGACTTTACTTTCACGGTCTGCTCCTTTATAAAGAAATGAGAGCGGCGACCCGCTCTCAATCTCCGTGTTATCTTCGATCAAGCATCCCTATTATAGCACGCTTCCCCCCGCTTTGCAAGCGTTTCGGAGAACTTTTTCGTAACTTTTTGATAAGCAGATTGCGCATTGCGCGCATGCGCGGGGGAAAGTCCCCCAAAGCGCCCTTTTCCGCCCTCTTTCGCCCCTATGCGCGGGGCAGCCCGCCCTTCCGCCTGCACAGCTCGATGAAGATCTTCGCGGTGACGAAGGCGTCGTCGAAGGCGCGGTGGTGGTTGAAGGTAAACCCGAAGTAGTCGGCGATCGTGTTGAGTTTGTAGTTGGGGAGGCGGAGTTCCTCCTGCGAGAAGGAAAGAGTGTCGTACACGGGGTGGTCGAAGAGGTACCCCTCCTTCTCGCCGTAGTGGCGGATGAACTTCATATCGAATCCCGCCACGTTGTGTCCCGCGAGGGCACAGCCGTCGCAGAATTTATAGAAGTCGGCTATGGCGCTCTCGATCGGGGGTGCGCCGACGAGCATTTCATCGGTGATGCCCGTGAGTTTTACGATCTCCTCGGAGAGCTTTACGGGGCAGGCGACAAAGGTGGAGAACCTCTCCGCGATGCTCCCCTTTACGACTTTCACCGCGCCGATCTCGATGATGCGGTCCATGATTCCCGCGGCGGGCGTTGCGGTGAGGCCCGTCGTCTCGAGGTCGAATACGACGAAATCGCGGGCGACGAGATCTTGCGGAAGAACGGCCGTCCCGAAGAAGTCTCCTTGCACAAAATCGGAGATTGGGGTCGGAAAAACGCAGCTGTAGCGGGCGGGGACGGGGCGGGAAGGCCTCATCTCAAACACATATCCCGCGGGCGGCGCGCCGTAGTCGAGCTTGCGCGCACGGAAGGAGAGGGAGCCTTGATACAGTTCGTTCTGCCCCGTGAGACAGACCGAGTCCCCCCGCTGCACCGCGCGCACCTTGTCCGCCGTCGCCTGCTTCGGGAAGTAGGTGACGCGCATGGAACCGCTGCCGTCCGCAAGGGCGATCGAAAAATAGGGCCTGTTGTTTTTGGATACCTTCTCCTCGATGGACGTGACCGTCCCGCATACCGAGATCTCGGGGAATTCGCGGTCGAGGTCGGCGATATAAATCGCCCGCTCGGGCGCCGCGCCGTCCACCGCAACGTACCCCTCAACGGGGAAAAAGCGGGGGGCAAAGAGATACTCCGCGGGGGCGGCGTCTTCCCGCTCGATCTCCCCCGCTTCCCGCTGCGCATGGCGGAATTCCCCCGTCCATACCCCGCAGAACTCTCTTCCGAGTTCCTCCGAAAGCCCGTCGAGGACCTCCTCCTCGGAGAAGAGCCGCCCGTCCGTCTCTCCCACCGTGAGGAAAAATCTGCCCCCTCCCTCCGAGGGAGAGACCTCCGCATCCTCGGGCGAGACGAACGCCGCCGCCGAAGGAAAACGGGAACGGAGGATATCGAGGATCGCCTTCCGCACCCCCTCCGCGCTCGGCACGCTCTTGGTGACGGAGGCCTTCCCCTTCATGCCCTCGGGCACAAAGCGGCGGGAGACCTCGTCGGCATAGGCGCAGTCCTCCTTTGTATAGGTGCGGTCGGTCACCAGACGGAATTCGGCGGTGTCCCCCTCCACGACGATCTTCTTCAAGACCGCCCGCGCGAGGTTCTCCCGCTTTCTTATCTCTCTCAAATAATCTTCGCTCTTCATGCGCGCTCCAACAGCGCCTCGAGACGGCGGAAGAAAGCGGCCTCCGCCTCCTCCGTACGCACGCGCTCGTTCTCCTTATTCTTCTCCATGATGAGGCAATATTCCGTCCCGCCGGCGATGCCGAGATCGCACCCCTTCGCCTCGCCCGGACCGTTCACAACGCACCCCATTATGGCAATTTTAGCTTTTTTCTTTATGCCGCGCACCCGCTCCGAGACCCTCTTCGCAAGCCCGATACAGTCGTAACGGCACCGCCCGCAGGTGGGGCAGGCGACCACTTCCACATAGTCCTTTTCCAGCCCGCACGCCCGCAGGATCTCATGCGCCGCATACACCTCTTCCA
>CANRFW010000122.1 GCA_947630035.1 uncultured Clostridia bacterium
GGGAGTGCGAACGGGGGATCTTCATCTGCACGACGGGCATCGGCATCTCCATTGCCGCAAACAAGGTGCCCGGGATCCGCTGCGCCCTCTGCACGGACGCCACTTGCGCCCGCCTCACCCGTGAACACAACGACGCGAACGTTCTCGCCCTCGGCGGCGGGATCGTGGGGGTGAACCTCGCCCTCGACATTGCGGACACCTTCCTCACCACCCCGTTCTCGGGGGTCGAAAAGCACCAAAGGAGGATCGACAAGATCTCCGCCATCGAACGCAAATACCTCAAATAGACTCTTACTGCGGAGGAAAACGCCGTGCATAACAAGGCATTGCGCGATAAGGTCGTCGAATCTCTCGCCTCGATCTTCCCCATAGCGGCCATTATTCTGATACTCGGGTTTACGGTCACCCCCCTCGATACGGACGTATTCGTCCTCTTTTCCGTGGGGGTCGTCCTCCTCATCTTCGGGATGGGGTGCTTTACGTTGGGCGCGGATATGTCCATGCTCGTCATCGGCGAGAAGATCGGCTCTTCCATGACGAAGTCGCGCAAGATCTGGCTCATCGCCCTTCTTTCCCTCGTCATCGGGATCATTGTTACGATTGCCGAACCCGACCTGCAGATCCTCGCGGGGCAGGTCCCCGCCATCGCGGAAAAGACCGTTCTCGGCAAATGGCTCCTCGTTCTCACCGTGGCGGCGGGGGTGGGGGTCTTCCTCATGATCGCCATGCTCCGCATCGTCTTCCATATCCGCCTTTCCATCCTCCTCATCGTCTTTTACGCGGCGGCGTTCATCATAAGCATCTTCGTCTCGCCCTCCTTCTGGGCGGTCGCCTTCGATTCGGGCGGCGTGACGACGGGCCCCATGACGGTGCCCTTCATCATGTCCCTCGGCGTGGGCGTCGCGAGCCTCCGCGCGGGCAAGGGCGGGCAGGACGATTCCTTCGGCCTCGTCGCCCTCTCGAGCGTGGGGCCTGTCATCGCCGTCCTCGTCCTCGGCATCGTCTTCCGCATCAACCACCTCGAATATCCCGTCGACCTCGCAACGGATACCGTCACCGATATGCACGGCATCGCCTTCCTCTATTTGCAGGGACTGTGGGATCAGGCGCGGGAAGTTGCCGTCGCAATCAGCCCCATCGTGGTATTCTTCCTCCTCTTCGAACTCTTCACCCGCTCCTTCCACAAGAAGCAGGTGCTTCGCATTTTCATCGGGTTCCTCTACACCTTCTTCGGGATCGTCCTCTTCCTCACGGGCGCGAGCGTCGGGTTCAAGCGCGTGGGCATGCAGATAGGGGAGATCCTCGGGAGTACGCTCGGCGGGTGGCTCCTCGTTCCCGTCGGCATGCTCCTCGGGTACTTCACCGTTGCGGCGGAGCCGGCGGTACACGTCCTCAATAAACAGGTGGAGCGGATGTCCGCGGGCGCGATCACCGCAAAGAGCATGCGGCGGGGGCTGTGCGCGGGCGTGTGCATCTCGTTGGGACTTGCCATGCTGCGCATCGTCACGGGGATCAATATCATGTGGATCCTCGCCCCGGGGTATCTCATCGCCCTCGCTATCACCTTTTTCACCCCTCCGCTCTTCACGGGCATCGCGTTCGACTCGGGCGGCGTTGCGAGCGGCGCGATGGTCTCCTCCTTTGTGCTACCCCTCGCGATCGGCGCATGCTGTGCCCTCCACGGCGGCTCGACGGCTGCCGTCATGACGGACGCATTCGGCTGTGTGGCGTTCGTCGCTCTCACCCCGCTCATCTCCATTCAGGTCCTCGGCATTGTGTATAAATATAAAACCAAGCGCATAAAGAGAGATTTCCTCACCGTCGAGGAAAAAATACTCATGTACGAGGTGGAGTGATGGCGGAAAAGAAGGGTGAAAGCAATGTCATCGTCACGGCGGCGAAGTCGGTGGGGGCAATGTTCGGCATCGGCGCGAAGAGCCCCGTAAAGGCGTTTCCGCTCCGCGCGAAGCTCCTTGTCAGCGTCGTGAATTTGCGCGACGAGGTGCGCATGAAGGAGGTCCTCGACGAGTGTTCCGTCTCCCTCTCCTTTACCTTTGCGGGGACGGGCACGGCGCGCTCCGCCGTCCTCGATTACTTCGGCATCGGCAGCACCGAGAAATCGGTGGTTTTGTCTCTCTTTCCCGAGAGCGACGAGGAACTCATCCTGCGGGAGTTGCGCACGAAGATGTCCCTCTACCTCGTGGGACGGGGGATCTCCTTCACGGTCCCTCTTGCGGGGGTCTCGCAGATCATAGCGGGCGGCATTACGCGGGCGGCGACCAATAAAACGACGGACGGGAGCAAGGTCATGAAATCGGAAGAAAGGAAGTACAATCTCATCATCGCGGCGGTTGCCGTAAACTATGTGGATGCGGCGATGGACGCGGCCCGCGAGGCGGGAGCGGCGGGCGGGACGATCATCCGCGCCCGCACCCTCGACAACGCCAAGGCGGAGCAGTTCATCGGCATTTCGCTTGCACGCGAGCAGGAGATCCTCCTCATCCTCGCCAAGAAGGAGGCGACCCTCCCCATCATGAACGCCCTCTCCGAGAAAGTCGGCGTCAAGACGGAGGCGGCGGGCACGGTGTTCTGCGTCCCCGTGGACCGCACGGCGGGCATCTCGGCGGCGGACGAAGAGGTAAAAGAGGAGAAGGGGGAGAAAGAGTCCCCCGAAGAGAAGAAATGAAGCGGCTCATCCTCATCGGCGGGGGAGAACTCAAGGAGCATGAATCGCTCGCCATCGACGAATACATAGCCTCCGAAGCGAAGAAAGCGGCGGGGGAGAGAAGGGCATGCGGGCTGTTCATCCCCACGGCGAGCCACGACTGTATGCCCTATTACAACACCTTCCACAAGGTGTATACGGGGATCTTCGGGATCAAGACGGACGTCGCCCTCTCCGTGCGGCAGCCCTTCAATCCCGTAAAGATGAAAGAGAAATTCGCCCGTGCCGACTTCCTCTATGTGGGCGGGGGAAACACCGTGTTCATGCTCGGGCATTGGAAAGAGAGCGGGCTTCTCGGCTATATCGAGGAGGCGTATTCGCGCGGCGTACTCGTATGCGGACTGTCTGCGGGGGCGATCTGCTGGTTCGAGGATATGTATTCGGACTCCGTCGTCGAGAGGGAGTACGCGATGCACGGCGGGCTCGGCTGGGTAAAGGGAAAAATTTCTCCCCATTACAACGAAAGAATGCTTGACTTTGACGAGATCGTACGATATAATAAATATCGCGCTTGGGGGATCGAGAACAATGCCGCCCTCGAACTTGCGGACGGGATGCCCGTGAAGAGCATCTCGGCAGGGGGGAAGGTGTGGCAGCTCGACGGGACCTCGGGCGAGGTCGTAAAGACGGAGTTTTGTCCGGAATAAGCAGTATGCGGATGTGGCGAAATTGGCAGACGCGCAGGTTTCAGGTTCCTGTGGGAGACCATGCAGGTTCAAGTCCTGTCA
>CANRFW010000123.1 GCA_947630035.1 uncultured Clostridia bacterium
CATAAGAAGTTCGCGGATCGCCTCCGCGCCCATGCCGACTTTGAGGCCCGTCTTGGAGGAATCCCCGAGGGTCTCCTCGATCTCGGCGAGCTGCTTGGGAGAGATGACCTGCTTATACTCGAGACCCGTCGTGCCGGGGTCGAGTACCACGTACTCCATGAAATAGATGACATGCTCGAGGGGCTTGGGACCCATGTCGAGCAGCAGCCCTATCTTGGAGGGCACGCCGCGGAAATACCAGATATGGGAGACGGGTGCGGCAAGTTCGATATGCCCCATGCGCTCCCTTCTCACCTTGGCGCGGGTGACTTCCACGCCGCACTTCTCGCAGATGATGCCCTTGTAGCGGATGCGTTTATACTTTCCGCAGTGGCACTCCCAGTCCTTGGTGGGCCCGAAGATCTTCTCGCAGAAGAGGCCGTCCCGCTCGGGCTTTTGGGTACGGTAGTTGATGGTCTCGGGCTTCGTGACTTCGCCGTACGACCACTCTCTGATCTTCTCGGGAGATGCAATGCTGATCTGGATGGAGTTGAAATCGTTTAATTCGTACATACTTTACCTCCCGTTCACTCGCCGTCGGAGCCGTCGCCGTCAAGGTCGTCGTCCCCGCTCTCTTCCCCGTCCTCGTCGTCGCCGAAGAGATCGCCGAGGGAGAAGTTCTCGTCCACGTCGGACATGTCGTCGTCCTCCATATCCTTGTCGCCGAAGAGGTCGCCCGAGGCAAATTCCTCGTCTTCGCCCGCTTCGTCGAAGATGGAGCCGAGTTCGTTCTCCTCCTCTTCCTCTGCCTCGAGGTTGAAGTCGAAGTCCTCCTCGGGTGCGTGCGTCTCTTCGCGGCGGGGCGTCGGCTCCTCCTCTTCCTCGAATTCGCGGATGATGAGTTCCTCGCCCGATTCGGTTAAAACCTTCACGTCGAGCGCCAGAGACTGCAATTCTTTCAGGAGTACCTTGAACGCCTCGGGGATCCCCGGCTCGGAGATATTGTTCCCCTTGACGATGGACTCATAGGTCTTGACACGGCCCACGATATCATCCGACTTGACGGTGAGGATCTCCTGCAGAATGTGCGCCGCGCCGTACGCCTCGAGCGCCCACACCTCCATTTCGCCGAAGCGCTGTCCGCCGAACTGCGCCTTGCCGCCGAGAGGCTGCTGGGTGACGAGGGAGTAAGGCCCGATGGAGCGGGCATGGATCTTGTCGTCCACGAGGTGGATGAGCTTGATCATATACATGATGCCGATGGTGACCCTGTTCTCGAAAGGTTCGCCCGTACGGCCGTCGAATACCTGGAACTTGCCGTCCACCGTGCCGTCGGGCGCGAGGAGGTTGTTCTCCTTGAAGAGCTGCTCGATGTCCTTCTCCGTCGCACCGTCGAAGACGGGGGTGGCGATCTTCCACCCGAGCTGGCGGCACACATAGCCGAGGTGAACTTCGAGGACCTGCCCGATATTCATACGGGAAGGCACGCCCAAGGGGTTCAGAAGGATCTGGAGAGGAGTACCGTCGGGCAGGAAGGGCATATCGCTCTGGGGCAGAACGCGGGAAATGACGCCCTTGTTGCCGTGGCGGCCCGCCATCTTGTCGCCGACCTGTATCTTTCTCTTCTGTGCGATATACACGCGTACCAATTTATTGACGCCGGGAGAAAGCTCGTCTTTGTTTTCGCGGGTGAAGATCTTCACGTCCACGACGACGCCGCCCTCCCCGTGGGGAACGCGGAGGGAGGTATCGCGTACCTCTCTCGACTTCTCGCCGAAGATGGCGCGGAGGAGCCTCTCCTCGGGGGTGAGTTCGGTCTCCCCCTTGGGGGTGACTTTGCCGACGAGGATATCCCCGCTCCCCACTTCCGCACCGATGCGCACGATGCCGTCCTCATCGAGGTTCTTGAGGGCGTCGTCGCCGACGTTGGGAATGTCCGCCGTGATCTCCTCTTCGCCGAGCTTGGTGTCCCGCGCCTCCGTCTCGTACTCCTCGATATGGATGGAGGTGAAGACGTCGTCCTGCACGAGTTTTTCGGAGATGAGGATGGCGTCCTCGTAGTTATAGCCCTCCCACTCCATGAAGCCGACGAGGATATTCTTGCCGAGGGCAAGCTCGCCGCCGCAGGTGGAGGGACCGTCTGCAATGACCTCCCCCTCTTCCACTCTGTCCCCCGTGGAGACGATGGGACGCTGGTTGAGGCAGGTACCCTGGTTGGAGCGCTCGAACTTCTTGAGCGGGTACTCCGTCTCGAAGCCCGAATCCTCGCGGATGACGATCTTATCGGAGGAAACGGCGATTGCCGTGCCCGCCTTCTTGGCGCGCACGATGACGCCCGAGTCGCGGGCGATCGCTGCCTCGATGCCCGTCGCCACGATGGAGGGCTCCGTCGTGAGGAGGGGCACCGCCTGCCGCTGCATGTTGGAGCCCATGAGGGCACGGTTGGTATCGTCGTTCTCGAGGAAGGGAATGAGCGCCGTCGCGACCGAGACGAGCTGCTTGGGGGAGACGTCCATATAGTCGATCATCTCCCGCGGCATCTCGGTGATATCCGCCTTGTGGCGGCAGCCGACGCGGGCGTTCACGAACACGTTGAAGGTCTTCTTCACGCGCTCGCCGTTCTCGTAAACATAGTAATCTTTCTTCTCGAGGGGTTCGTTCGCCTGTGCGACGACGTACCTGTCCTCCTCGTCCGCCGTGAGGTAATGGACCTCTTTGGGATCCTCGGTGACGGTGACGATGGTGACGGGGTTGCCCGCCTCATCCTCCGCCTCCACCTTGAAGCACCTGCGGTAAGGGGACTCGATGAACCCGAACTCGTTGACCTTGGAGAAGGTCGCGAGCGAGGAGATAAGCCCGATATTCTGGCCTTCGGGGGTCTCGATCGGGCACATGCGCCCGTAGTGGGAGTGGTGGACGTCGCGGACTTCGAAGGTCGCACGGTCGCGGTTGAGACCGCCGGGGCCGAGCGCGGAGAGCTTGCGCTTGTGGGTAAGCTCCGCGATGGGGTTGGTCTGGTCCATGAACTGCGAGAGCTGGGAGGAACCGAAGAACTCGCGGATGACCGCCGAAATGGGACGGACGTTGATGAGGGAGGAAGGGGTGACTTCCATCGCCTCCGCCGTCGCCATGCGCTCTTTTATGAGGCGCTCGAGCCTTGCCATGCCGATGCGCAGCTGGTTCTGAAGGAGTTCGCCCACCGAGCGCACCCTACGGTTGCCGAGGTGGTCGATCTCGTCGATGGTGCCGATGCCGTAGCAGAGGTCGAGGTTGGTCGAGACAGCCGCGACGACGTCGTCCACCGTGATGCACTTGTGGTTGAGCTTTTCGACGAGGGGCTTGATGAGTTTCTTCTCCTCGGGGGTGATGAGGCCGCCGATGCGCTTTTCCGCCTCGAGGTCGACGGGTTTAAGCGGGTCCGCCTCCTCGGGGGTGCGGGC
>CANRFW010000124.1 GCA_947630035.1 uncultured Clostridia bacterium
GAAGAACTCCTCGGGCGCCCCCAACCCATAGATGCAGGAAACGGAGGCGACCACGATGACGTCGTCCCTCTCCCCCAAGGAGCAGGTGGCGGCGTTGCGGAGCTTATCGATCTCGTCGTTCATCGACATATCCTTTTCGATATAGGTATCGGTGGACGGGATATAGCTCTCGGGCTGGTAGTAATCGTAATAGGAGACGAAATATTCCACCCTGTTCTCGGGGAAGAAGGCGCGGAACTCGTTGCAGAGCTGGGCGGCGAGCGTTTTATTGTGGGCGATGACGAGGGTGGGCCGCCCCACGTTTTTGATGACGTTCGCCATCGTAAACGTCTTGCCGCTGCCCGTCACCCCCAAAAGCACCTGCGTGCGGACGCCGTCGAGGACCCCCGCGGTAAGCTGCGCGATCGCCTCGGGCTGGTCCCCCGTCGGCTCGAAGGGTGCATGAAGTTTGAATTCGTGATGCTCCATCGTAAATAAAAAACAAACGTTCGTATGATATTCTATCACGAACGCGCGGAAAGGTCAAGGATATTTCCGCGCTCACGCGAAAAGTTTTTTGAGGGCGATGCCGATGACGGCGGAAAGCACGGCGAGGGCGACGGTGACGGCGATCCGCATGACGAGGGCGCGCCTCCTTCTCGCGTTCTCGCGGCGGAAGGCAAAGCCCTTGGCGTTCATGTGGACGACGTACGTCTTCTCCCCCTTGCGTTCGGAGGAGACGAGGGTGAAGTAGCCGTCCAGCTCGAGGGCAGAGAGATACCGCTCGAGGACGGATTCCTCCGCGGAGAAGCGCGGGGGGAGGACGGCGCGGACTTCGGAGGGGGTGACGAGAAAGCGGTCCCTGCCGCCCGAGAGGGTATACACGGCGTTCATCACTTCCTCCTCGCGGCGGGAGAGGGTCTCGTTCAGCATGACGCAAGGAGAAGCAAAAGCCCGCCCGCGATCCCTCCCGCGGCGCCGCCGAGCGCCGAGAAGAGGGCACAGCGCAGGGCCGATCTTCTCCCCTCCTTCCTTTTCTCCGCCGCCCGTTCGAGATAGAGCCTCCCCTCGGGCAGCGGGCGGATGCAGTACGTCCCCTCCGCGGCGTACTCCACCTCCACGAATTTCCGCTCGGCGAGATAGAAGAGCATGTCCTCCGCGCTCCGCCTGTCCACCCCCGCCTTGGGGGGAAAGAGGGAGAGAAGCTCCCCTTCGTCGAGCATGGTCACGCCATTGAGTTCTCCGACACGCATAAGCAGCGCGTCCGTCAGTCTGTCGGGCATACCGTTATTATTCCCGCACGGGGCGGGAACCATTCACGGCAGGAAGGGCGCAACGGGGTTGGAATTGTGGAAGAGCGCCGAAACGGGCGAACGGCACACCGCCGAAAGGAAGCGCTCGAGAGCGCCGATGACGGGGGCAAGCGCCTCCTGCGCCGTCGCCGCCTTGAGGAGAGCGTCTATCCCCACGCCGATGCCCGTAAAGATCGCAACCGTGATGAAGAAGAGGATCGCCGCCTGCAGGATCCCCGAAATGATATTGGCGGGGCGGGAGCGGTTGATCTTCACGAACAGCTTGTTGATGAAGACGGTGAGGACGACGATGACGGCAAAGAAGAGGAGGAAGATGAGGAAGGCCGCCACGAATACCCCCACCGTGCGCGCGGCGATGGGGTGCAGATACCCCATAGTGGCCGCGATCTTCGCCGCAAAGGCGGAGAGGAAGGGAACGTCGAGGACGAGGATCAATGCCCCGAACACGGCGACGAAACTCAAGGAGAGGGTGATCCCCACCCAGAGATATTTGCCGAAGCCGAGCTTAAAGCCCCCTTTAAGAGAGAGGACGAGGAGGAAGACGAGGAGGACGTCGAGGGCGTATTTGCCCGCCGCCCGATAGGCGCCCGAGGCGATCCCCTCCGCGAAAAATGCGGGGGGCGTATCGGTGAATGCCTGCGTAAAGGAGAGCATCGCCCCGAAGAGGACGAACGCCGCGAGCAGTCCCTCCCCCACGCCGAGCAGAATGCCGAGGACGATATCCGCCGCCCTCCTTCCGCCCGTCGTCTTCTTGATGCGGCGGCGCAAGGCGCTCCGCACGGTGCCGCTCACGGCGAGGGCCGCGGCTCCCCCGCCGAGCAGGGCAAGCACGACGGCGACATACCCGACTACGGGGGACGGATAGGGAATGAGAGTGAAGGGAAGGGCGACCCCGAAGGCGGCGAGCGTCTCCGCGGAGACCCAGCTCATGCGGGAGCTCCGCCTGAACCCGCCGTATACGGCAAGCCCCGCCGCAAGCACGGCGGCGACGATCCAGAATGTGATTCGCATGTTGACGGCGAGCAGCGTCACGCCCGGCCTCCTTTATTTATTGAAATTATCCTTGAGGGACACGATCTCCGAGAGGACGAGTTTCTCCCCCTCATGGAAGGCGCGGTAGTATCCCGTGCGCATCAGTTGATAGCTCCCGTCCTCTTTGGCGAGGTACGGCTCCGCCTTGGCGGAGAAAATGTGTTCGCTCTCGGCGTTCATCCGCTCCGAGAAATCCTGCCCCGCATAGTCCGCATCGCGGAGGAGATGATCGTAGCGGCGGAGTTCGGCGGGAACGCAGGTCTCCGCATTCACCCAATGGAGGACCCCCTTCGCCTTGATGCCGCTCGCATCGCTCCCCGAACGGCTCTCGGGAAAATAGGCACACTTGACTTCGACGACGTTGCCCGCCCCGTCCGTCACCGCTTCCTCCGCCCGCACGATATAGGCGCCCTTCAGACGGACGTAGCCGCCGAGCCGTAAACGGTGGTACTTGGGGGGAGGGTCGAGGGAGAAGTCGGCGCGCTCGATATAGAGGGTCTTCCCGAAGAGGACCTTGCGGGTGCCCGCCGCGGGGTCGAGCTGGTTGATATCGAAATCGATCTCCTCGCTCCCCTCGTAGTTGACGATCGTGAGTTTCAAGGGATCGACGACCGCCATCGCCCTCGGCGCATGGGCGTTGAGATAGTCTCTGACGACCGCCTCAAAGTAACTTATCTCGCACTCGGAGTTGGCCTTCGCCACCCCTGCGCGGGCGCAGAAATCCTTGATCGCCTCGGCGGGAATGCCGCGGGCGCGGAGGCCCGCAAGGGTGGGCATGCGGGGATCCTCCCAGCCGTGTACCGTCCCCTCCTCGACGAGCTTTTTTAAGTACCGCTTGCTCATCACGAGGTTGGTGAGGTTGAGACGGGCAAACTCTATCTGCCGCGGCTTGGGGGAAAAGCCCAAACTGTAGCCGACCCAATCGTAGAGCGGGCGGTGATCCTCGAACTCCAAGGTGCAGAGAGAATGGGTCACGCCCTGCAAAAAGTCGCAGATGGGGTGGGCATAATCGTACATGGGGTAGATACACCACCTGTCCCCCGTGCGGTGATGGGTCGCCCGCAGGATGCGGTAGATGACGGG
>CANRFW010000125.1 GCA_947630035.1 uncultured Clostridia bacterium
GGACTTGCCCGTCATGTACTTGGTACACTCATAGAGACCCGCATAGCCGAGGGAAATGGTGGAATATCCGCCGTAGAGGAGCTTATCGATCTTCTCCCCTTTCTCGAGACGGGCGAGGGCGCCGTATTGCCAAAGGATGGGAGCCGCATCCGAAAGAGTGCCCTTCAGGCGGTTGTGGCGGTACATGAGGGCGCGGTGGCAGAGTTCGAGGCGCTCGTCGAACACCTTCCAGAACTTTTCCTCATCCCCCTCCGAGGAGAGGGCGACGTCCACGAGGTTGATGGTGACGACGCCTTGGTTGAACCTGCCGTAATACTTGGGCTTGCCGTTCTCGTCGAGGTAGGGCGTGAGGAAACTGCGGCAGCCCATGCAGGTGTAGCAGTGCCCCTCGCCGTTCTTATCGACCTTGTACTCGAGCATCTTCTTCTCGGAGATATAGTCGGGGACCATGCGCTTGGCGGTGCATTTCGCGGCAAGCTCGGTGAGATACCAGAACTTGCTGCCCTCGCGCACGTTGTCCTCCTCAAGCACATAGATGAGTTTGGGGAATGCGGGAGTGACCCATACGCCCGCCTCGTTCTTCACCCCCTGAATACGCTGTTTCAGAGTCTCCTCGATGATCATCGCAAGGTCCTTCTGCTCGCGGTCGCTGCGGGCCTCGCCGAGGTACATGAACACCGTGACGAAGGGAGCCTGTCCGTTCGTCGTGAGGAGGGTGACGACCTGATATTGGATGGTCTGGATCCCGCGCTTGATCTCCTCGCGGAGGCGCTTTTCGGCGATCGCCGCGGCATGCTCCCCGTCGGTTATGCCGACTGCTTTGAGTTCGGCGTCCACCTCGGCACGGATGCGCTTACGGCTGATATCGACGAAGGGCGCGAGATGGGTGAGCGAAATGGACTGCCCGCCGTATTGGTTGGAGGCGACCTGCGCGATGATCTGCGTCGCAATGTTGCAAGCCGTGGAGAAAGAATGGGGCTTCTCGATGAAGGTCCCCGAGATGACGGTGCCGTTCTGCAGCATGTCCTCGAGATTGACGAGGTCGCAGTTGTGCATGTGCTGGGCGAAATAGTCGGCGTCGTGGAAGTGGATGATCCCCTGATCGTGTGCCTCGACGATCTCGCGCGGAAGGAGAATGCGGCGCGTGAGGTCCTTGGAGACTTCGCCCGCCATATAGTCGCGCTGGACGGAGTTGACGGTGGGATTCTTGTTGGAGTTCTCCTGCTTCACCTCTTCGTTGTTGCACTCGATGAGGGTGAGGATCCTGTCGTCCGTGGTGTTGTTCTTTCTCGCGAGGGCACGGGAATAGCGGTAGGTAATATACTTCCGCGCAACGGCAAACGCCTTCTGGTCCATGATCTGGTTCTCGACGAAGTCCTGCACTTCCTCGACGTTGACCGCGCGGTTGAGATCGCCCGAAAGCGCCGTCACCTTTTCGGCGATGGTCGCGATCTGCGCCTCCGTGAGACGGTTATCCTCACTGACTTCCCTGTTCGCCTTGCGGATCGCGTTCAGGATCTTCTCGACGTTGAACGAAACTTCCGCACCGTTCCTCTTGATGATTTTCACGGTTATCCTCTCCTTCGCTTATCATTCCTTTTCCCCCGAAGAGGAAAAGCGCCCCCGAAAAGGGAACGCTCTTATCATACTACAACCCGCCCTCTCTTGTCAAGTGTTTGGCACAACATTTTGACAAAAAATTTTTTGTGAATACTATATCTTGTGGTTTTTACGAATTTTGTCGATTTATGCGCATGAAACAGACAAGCGCAAAAGTTACACGCCGAAACTTCACGGTATCCCGCGGAAACGGTCTTCCCGCCTCCCGGGGAAAAACGGCAACCGGGCGGGCGGAGGCGCCCTAAAATTCCGTCACGGTCAGGCCGGAGTAGATCTCCTCGTACTTGCTCTTCGTGTACGAAACGGTCCCGAAGGTGGTGACGGTCGCCGTTCCGGCGGCGACGCCCGCGCGCAGGATCTCGGGGAGGTCCGCCCCCTCCTGCATCTTCACGGCGGCGGCTGCTACCATGCCGTCCCCCGCGCCGACCGTGGAGTTCACCGCGACGTTGATGCTCTTACAATAATAATTGCGCGAGCCGTCCGTGATGACCGCCCCCTCCTTGCCGAGGGACAAAAGCACCGTCTTCGCGCCGCGGTCGAGGAGTTCGCGGCACCCCGCGAGCATCTCGTCCTTATCGCGGAATTCCCGCCCGAGGGTCTCCTCGAGTTCGTCGATATTGGGTTTTACGAGATCGATCCCCGCCTCGAGCGCCGAGAAGAGTTTCGCCCCTTCGGTGTCGGCGATGCGGAGGGACTTGGGATCGACGGCGCGGAAGATCTCGCGGTAATAGCTCGCGTCCACCCCGCGCGGAAGCCCGCCCGAGATGACGGTGACGTTCGCCTTTGCCGAGGCGCCGCGGATGACGTGCAGAAGTTCCACGAGCTTTTCCTCGGCGACCTGCCCGCCGATATCGTTGATCTCGGTGAGCATGGACTTCTTGTCGATGCACTTGTAGTTCTCGCGCACCCTGCCGCCGTTCCACACGAAGGAGAACGGAACGCCCTCCACGTCGAGCGCGCGCTCGAACATGGCGCCGTTCTCATTGTACATGAACCCGGTGGCGTATGCCTCCGCACCCAATCGCGCGACGCCGATCGCGACGTTGAGCGCCTTGCCCGTGAAGGAAAGCGTCTTATTTTTGACGATGTTCACCTTCCCCACATTGAGCGAATCGAGTTCGATCGTAACGTCCACGCTCGGACTCATACAAACGGTTAAAATCATGCCTCCCCCCCATTTTTTTGCACCCCATTCCCCTATTTCGGGGTCAGAGGGCAGCGCGGCGGCATCTCCGCCGCGGACCTTCCTTTTGCTACATGGAGATCATCTGCAAGGTCTCGTACAGCTCGTAGTTGAACTTCTTCTTCATCGAGACTGCCTCGATGATATCCATATCGATGATCTCGTTCTTGTGGATGCCGACGACGCGGTTGCCGATGCCGTCTTTGAGGAGCCGCACCGCCTTGTTGCCGAACTGCGCCGCGAGCATCCTGTCCGCCATGGAGGGCGAGCCGCCCCGCTGGATATGCCCGATCGTGGTGGCGCGGACGGAGTGCGGCGTCACCTGCTGCAGCAGCTTCGCAAAGGCATCCGCACTCGTTGCGCCCTCGGCGACGACGATGATATTGGAGTGCTTGCCGTTGGCGCGGGAGCGGTTGATGCGCATCACGATATCGTCGAGGTCGTAGGCGATCTCGGGGACGACGATGATCTCCGCGCCCGAGGTGATGCCCAC
>CANRFW010000126.1 GCA_947630035.1 uncultured Clostridia bacterium
CCGCAGGCTACGGCGCGCTGCTATTACGTCATCCCTCACCTTTTGCGCCGCCCGCACTCTGCGGGCGGCGCAAAAGGTGAGGGAACTCTTTTTTCACGGCGGGTTTCTTTTCGCCCCTCATCCGTCCCCTTCTGGGGACACCTTCCCCCCGCGGGGGGAAGGCATAGAGTGAGTGCGGGGGAAGGCGTAGGGCGTGCGCGGAAGGCATAGGGCGTGCGCGGAAGGCGTAGGGCGTGCGCGAAAGGCATAGGGCGGGTGCGGGCATGGGCGTGGGAAGGCGTAAGAGGCGGGAGCGGGCAGGGAGGGGGGCAACAGGGTCCGGAGAAAAAAATTCGGAAAAGAGGGGTAAAACCGTTTACAATTTTCCGCGAATCGGTTAGAATAGGGAAAGATACCAATATAATAGGGAATACGCTTATGAAAAAATCACCTTCCCTGTGGAAAAAGCTCTCGGGCTGGTTCCGCGCATTTCTCATCCTTGCGGCCGTGTACCTCGCAGTGGGGCTTGGTGCGCTCGGCTCCTTTGCCTCGACGGGCGGGGCGTACGCGCTCAACCCGCAGGGCGCGAACGACAGTAAGCAGCCTTCTATCGTCTTCTCCGTCTCCAATCCGACGGAGGGGGATAAGACGGTCAAGCTCTCCGTCGTGCGCGTCTTCGTGAACATTGCCGCGATCTATGCGGAGGAGGGCACACCCGCCCAGCTTCGTCTCGGGTGGGGGTACGGCACCGATTCCTCCTTCTCCTCCAACGACGTGGGGTACATCGAGAACTTCTTCTCCACCCCCCCCGAAGAGGGGAAAGACGAGATTGCCGCCGTCCCCAACGCGATCGGCAACTGGGTGGAGCCTTTCGAACTTCCCGAGGACGGGAACAAGATCGACAGCTACCGCGCTTACCGTCTCCGCACGGAGAGCTGCGGCGTCCTCATCAATGAGATCGTCTTCGTCGGCGAAGAGCTGGATACGGACGGCGTCGGCACGGGCAAATACCGCGTCGTCCCCGCCACGATCGACGCATCGCACACCGACCTTCCCTACGACGCGGAGGGCGGCGAGACCAAGGACGACGCCTTGAAGGCCGCGGGCGCCCTTCTCGATGCGCAGCAGCTCCCCGCGACGGCGCAATCCTCCTTCTTCCGCTTCGGGCAAGAGGAGGCGTACACCTACATGACGGTGCGCGAAATGTCGATGGGCGGCTCCTACGACGTGCAGAATATCGGCAAATACAACGGCGACCGCGTCTACGGCGGGCTTGGCCCCGATCTCGTTGCCCTCGGCGGCGCGATCTTCGGCGCAAGTCCCTTCGGGCTTCGCTTCTTCCCCATGCTCGCCTCCTTCGGCACCCTCGTCTTCGGGGCGCTCCTCTGCCGCCGTCTCTTCAAGAGCGACAAGGCCTGCCTCGTCTTCACCCTGCTCTACACCCTCTCCTCCGCCGCGTTCGGCATCGGGAGACTTGCGACCCCTCTCTCCGTCGGCATCTTCTTCTTCACCGCGGCGCTCTTCTGCGTGCATCGGTTTTACGCCCTCGGCATGAAAAAGGCGAAGCTCCTCTCCGCATGGCCGCTCGCCCTCGGCGGACTGTTTACCGCCTGCTCCATTCTCGTGAACGGGGCATACGTCATCCCCGCCGCGGGGATCGCCGCCCTCTTCGCGCTCGGCATGGTGCGGCAGGCCAAGGCGAAGCGGTATCATCTCGACCTCGCGATCGCCGAAGCGGAGGCGGAGGAAACGGACGCTCCCGCCGAAGAGACGGAAGGGGAGCCGCACGGCAAGGCCAAGGTTGCCGCCGTCCTCTCGGAGTACCGCTTCAGGGACACGGTCGCCCCCGTCGTCTTCCTCCTTTCTCTCCTTCTCGGCGTCTTCGTCCTCTCCGTTCTCGCGACCCTTCCCGCCTCCTTCGCCCTCGTCCGTCTCTATGACGATCCCTCCAACCCCGCCCTCGGCGTGTTCGGGCTCGGCTGGAAGACGTTCGCATCGGGCTTTACGGGGGGCAACGCCGTTGCGAATTCGGGTTGGGCGTATCTCTATGAGACCTTCCGCGGCGCGGGGACCCTCTTTGCGGTCTCGGGCGTCGCCATGAATGCGCTCGCCGCCCTTATTGCCCTCGCGGGCGTCGGGTATGCGATCTACCGCATTGTCCGCATCGCGATGGCGGGCCTCGGCGAACGGGAACAGAGGGCGGAACTCCGCCGCATTCTCGTCCCTCTCGCGGGGCTTGTCCTCTGCCTTGTTACGGCATCCTTTGCGCAGGGGGCGCTCGCGTTCGTCTTCCTCGCCTATGTGTTCGGATTCGCGCTCGCCGCGGGCGGGGCGGAAAGGCTCCTCACAGTCTGTGCGGAGAGGGGAGGCAAATACCGCAAGGTTGCGCTCGGGGTGGGGATCTCCCTCCTCGTCCTCCTTGCTCTTCTCTTCCTCGTCTCGGTGCCCTACGTCTTCTCCATCCCTCTCCCCGCCGCAGTCTTCGGAGCGTAAGGAGGAAAGAGCATGATCGCGAAAATCATCTGTTATGCGCTGAACGGGCTTGAAGGCGTTCCCGTCGAAGTGGAGACGGACGTCAACAAGGGGCTTCCCTCCTACGACATGGTGGGGCTTCCCGATACCGCCGTCAAGGAGAGCAAGGAGCGGGTGCGCTCCGCCCTCAAAAACAGCGGGCTGCTCTTCCCCGTCAACCGTATCACCGTCAACTTTGCGCCCGCCGATATCCGCAAGGAGGGGGCCGCATTCGACCTTGCCGTCGCCATAAGCCTTCTCAAGGCGAGCGAACAGCTCGTCGGCGCCTCGACGGGCGGCATCGTCTTCCTCGGGGAACTCGCCCTCAACGGCGATCTCCGCCCCGTAAGCGGGGTACTCCCCATTCTCATCTCGGCAAAGGGGCACGGATTCAGCCGTTTCGTCATTCCCGCGGGCAACGCGAGCGAGGCGAAATATTTGGGCGGGGCGAAGATCTATCCCGCCCGCAACCTCAACGAGGTCATCCGCCATCTCACGGGGCTTGCGCCCATTCCGCCTCTCGAGACGGCGGCGTTCACTCCCCGTGCGCACGAAAGCTCGGCGGACCTGCGCTTCGTCAAGGGGCAGCCCGTCGCCCGCCGCGCCCTCGAGATCGCAGTCGCGGGGGGACACAACCTTCTCATGGTAGGCCCTCCCGGGACGGGCAAGACCATGCTTGCCCGCTGTATTCCCTCGGTGATGCCCGATCTCTCCTTCGAGGAGGCGCTCGAGATCACCAAGATCCACTCCGTCGCGGGGACGCTCGGGGAGGAGGGGATCATCTCGGAGCG
>CANRFW010000127.1 GCA_947630035.1 uncultured Clostridia bacterium
GCGAGAGAACGGTGAGAAACCCCGCGAGGACGACAAGCCCTATTTGATGCCCCTTCAAGGCGGCGAGAATGGCGCGCTCGCGCTCCATGCGGGGGTACTCCCTTTTATCGAAGACGAGAACTTCCACGCCGGATTTTTCCGCCCGTTCGGCGGCGTACGCCTCGCGGCTGTCGCACACGACGAGAACAACCTCTCCGTGGGGAATACGTCCCGCCGCCTGCGCATCCAAAATCGCCTGTAAATTTGTCCCGCCGCCCGAACAGAGAACGGCAATGCGAATTTTTTCCATGTTACTCTGTAAAGGTAAATTTGATATTTTTATAGCTCTCGCCGAAAAGATCTTTGAGACCCGTGTTCGTGAAACCGCCCTTAAAGCGCTTGGGAATGGTTACTTTTGCGAGAGAAGGACACGCCCCGAACGCGAGCGCGCCGATTGCTTCCGCGCCGTCGGGGACGGTAATTTCCGTTAGTCCGCCGCAATGGAAAAATGCCCGCTCGCCGATTGACGACACACTGTACGGGAGGGCGACGGTCTTCAACCTGCCGCACCCCTCGAAAGCATTGTTCCCTATCGTTTTCATGCCGTCGGGGAGCGTGACCTCTGCGAGCTTGCTACACCCCTCGAACACGTTCTCCGCAATCGCGGTCATATTCTTCGGAAGAGATATACTCGTAAGTCTGCTGCAATTAACGAACGCATTCTTCCCGATCAAGGTTACGCTGTCGGGGAGAAGAAGTTTTGTAAGCCCCGTGCAATGCATGAACGCACCGCTTCCGATTGCCCTGACGCCGTCGGAAATAGTGAGTGCGGAAAGTTTCGTACAACCGAAAAATGCCAAAGAATCGATGGTGACGACCCCGCTTGGAATGGTGATTTCTTCCAGCGCAGCGCAATCACAGAAGGTACGGAATTTGATTGTAGTAATCTGTTTGGGGAGAGATATTTTCGTGAGCGCGGAACAGTTTTCAAACGCACTCTCCCCGATCGCGGTCACACTGTCGGGAATGGAAATACTTTCAAGTTCACTACACCCCTCGAATGCGCTGTTGCCGATCGAAGTTACGCCGTCCGGAATGACGACGTTTTTCAGTCTGATACAATTACGAAACGCATAGGGACCGATCGTTTTTACGCCATCGGGGATTTGAATGCTTGTAAGGCCGCTGCAATCTTCAAATGCCTGCTTTTTGCGAGGCTCGCCGGGGGAAACGGGCGCACCAATCGCAACCACACCGTTCGGAATTACAATGTCGCCGCCCTTTCCGCTGTACAATTTCAGCGCCCCTTCCTCTATGGAAAGCTGTGAGAGAAAATCCCGCTTGGCGTTTTCCGCCTCCCGTCTTTTCCGCGCCGCCTTCTCGGCGGCCCGCCGCTCGGCTGCGAGGCGTTCCTCTTCTTCGCGGCGCGCTCTCTCCTCCTCTGCCCGACGTCTTTCCTCTGCTTCCTTTTTCTTCCGCTCTGCCTCTTCCGCTTCCCTCATCATGGCAAGAAACTGCGCGGGCGAGAAATTCCCCATGGGGGCAGCAGCCGTTGCGCGTTCCTGTTTCATTTGCGCAAGCTGTTCTTTGAGTTCGGCTATCTCCCTGCTCTTCGCCCTCTCTTCCTCCTCGCGGCGGGCGCGCGCCTCGGGAGTGTGCTTTTGCACAAAATCGTCGATACGGGCGTAGGCGTCGGGTCTGGATAAATCGATGCCCTGCACCTTCTTCCCGTTCGGGAGTTTCTCCACGGGCTTTCCCTCAAAGACGAATGTGACGGCGTCCCGCTCCTTCTCCTCGTTTGCGATCATCGCCATGAAGCGGGTGTATTCGTTCTTCACCCACTTGGTCTGCAAATACTCCTCGTTTGAACACACGATGAGCATGCACTCGCTCTTATAGAGAGCGTATAAAATAAGCGCCTCGTAGTCGCTCCCCGTTCTCCCCTTCATCTCCCGCTCGGAGAAGAACGGCTTAAAACCCTCGTCTTTCAAGTAATAATAGATCTCGTTCGCGCGGTCGTAATCCGCCGTTTTTCTATCCCCATCCGTCACTTTTACGCACAGGAAGCAGTCGTAATCGAGGCCCTTCCTCTGCAATTCGAAAAACTCCTCTTTGACTTCGTCGATCTCTCTCCCCCGCTTTCTGTACTCCCGCCTCTGCTCGTCCGTTGCAAGTTCCAACGCCTTGCGGAAGTTCTTGTCGTCCGAAAACACTTTTTCGGAGATCTCGTGGCAAATGGGCTGCAGGCGGTTATTGACCTCGTCCTTTAAGTACTGTACCCTGAAAGTAGCAAGCGCCATGCCGAAATAGGCTTCGGGTTCCTCCCCGTCCAGCTCCGCCGCCTTTTCGTATGCGGTATACGCCTCCCCGAACTTGCAGGTGTCGAGGAGAAGCTCGGCGCTCCGCAGAAGGTCTACGACCTTCCCCTCCTCCTCCCGCGCAAGCATGAAGACCGTTCCGCAATATTTACAGCGGACCGTCCGCCCCGCCGCCTCGCCGATATCGAGGGGCGCCGTGCAGCATTTGCAGTTGAATTCCCGAAGTTCCATACTCTTCTCCCGTTTACAAGAGGGTCACGCCCTCGCCTTCGACGATCGTGCCGAGGCGGTAGGCATCCGTGCCATGCTCCTTCAGAACGGCGAGCGCCGTTCCGACGTCCTCTTTCGCGACGACGACACTCATCCCCACTCCCATGTTGAAGGTGTTGAACATGTCGTGTTCGGAAATGTTGCCCGCCCTTTGGATAAAGCGGAAGATGGGTGGCGTTTTTACGCTCTTTTTCCCGATTTTTACGCCCAGTCCCTTGGGAATGGAGCGGGGCATGTTCTCGTAAAATCCGCCGCCCGTAATGTGGGAAATGCCCTTTACTTCCACCCTTTCGAGGAGGGCGAGGACGGGCTTCACATAGATGACGGTGGGAGTAAGGAGGGTCTCCCCCAAGCTCTTTCCGCCGAGTTCTTTTACGGGCGCCGTAAGGTCCGCATGCTCGACGTCGAGTACCTTCCGCACGAGGGAGAACCCGTTGGAGTGTACCCCCGAGGAGGGAAGGGCGAGCATGACGTCCCCCGCCCTCATTCTGGCGTTGTCGACAATCTTTTTCCTGTCTACAACCCCCACCGAAAATCCCGCGATATCGTAGTCATCCTCGGACATGGTACCGGGATGTTCCGCCGTTTCGCCCCCGACGAGGCGGCAGCCCGCCTGTA
>CANRFW010000128.1 GCA_947630035.1 uncultured Clostridia bacterium
CCGCCCTGCCCGCGTACCCCTCGGGAATGCCGCGCGGGGCGAAGAGGACGAAGTCCACCCCCATGCGGGCGGCGCAGAGGGCGTCCGATGTAAGGCTGTCCCCCATCCACACGGCGCGCTCCCGCGTGAATCCGCCGATCCCCGCCTTCACCGCGGCGGCGAACTCCTCCGAGGGTTTATCGCACCCCATCTCCTCCGAAATGAACATGCCCGCAAGGTAGGGCGCAAACCCCGCGAGCGCCACATGGCTGTGCTGGATCTCCCGCCCGCCGTTCGTAACGAGGTAGACCCTCCCCCTCTCCCGCAGGATGCGCAAGAACTTTTTCGCCCCCGCAAAGGGGAAGCAGACGGCGGGGAAGCCCGCATAGTACGCGGCGGAAAGGGCGGGGACGTCTACCGTGTAGCCGAACTCCCCGCACAGTCTTCTGAACCGCTCGGTTTTGAGTTCTTCGCGGGAGATCTCCCCCCTCTCGAGCGCCCGCCAAAGTCCCTCGTTGATGGAGTGGAAGCGGGCATACGCTTCCTCCCCCGCGTCTATCCCGAAGGAGGCGAGCGCGGAGAAGAAGTTCACCCGCTCGGCACGGGGAAAATCGAGGAGGGTGTCGTCGAGATCGAGAAGAAAAATGTCTTTCATGGCTCCTCCCTCACCACCGCAAGCTCGCGGAGCGCGCGGGTGTATGCGATATATTTCTCGTGGTCGGTCATGCCGCGGTCGTAGACGGCGACGGCGGAGAACTCCAGCCCCTTGCTCTCGAAGGGGGTCATCACGTTGATCTTGGTCCGCGAGAGCCGCTCGGTCGCCGAAAGGAGGGCGTACCCCCTCTTTTTGAAGAGAGGAAGATACTCCTCCTTGGCGATGACCGCCTTCGTGCCCTGCTTGCCGCGGAAGAACGCGCCCACCCCGCGGGGGCGGAGGGTGACGACCTTCTCCCCGTGCAGGCCGATGGGCTCCATCTCCGCGTCGAGCGCGCCCGAGACGAACTCCACGATCTCGTTCGTGTTGCGGTAATTCTGAACCAAGGTATACTCGTTACAAGAAAGGCACCCCCAATCTTTCACCCCCCGCCACGGGGTGACGTTCTGCTTGAGATCGCCGAAGACATTGAAAGCCGCCCCGTCGTGGATGCGCTTCAGGAGGGCGTATTCGCCCGCGGAGACGTCCTGCCCCTCGTCGACGAACACCAGCCCGTAGCGGGGCGTCAGCTTCCTGCCCGCCGCGGTGAGGGCGTAAGAAAGGGCGTAGCCGTCGGAGGGATAGACGCCCTTCATGCCGTAGCGCGCCTTGTATTTTTTTACGGTATTCCGATAGATCCAGCGGGAAATATCGACCCCATCCCTGCATTTTCCGAGGGAAGAGCAATCGGAAGAGGAGCGGATGACGGCGAAAAATCCCTCGAAAAGTTCCAGCCCTTCTCCCATCTTCCCCACCGCCGAACGGATCTTTCCGATCTCGCTTAAAAGCTCCTCGCGGCGGGCGATGCGCTCGGCATAGGTGAGGATCTCCTCCGCACCGCGGCGCACGCGGTATCTGCCGAGGTCGGCGATCTCCCGCTCCACGGTGAGACGGAGGGAATCGAGGTCCGCCTGTGCCTGTGCGAACGCCTTCTCCGCCCCCGCGCACACCGTCTGCGCACAGCGGTAGAACTCCGCGAAGTAGCGGAAGAAGCGGTCCGCCGTCGTCTGCTCCTCCGCAAGGGTGCGGGTGAGAAAATCCTCCGCCTGCGCAAAGGCACTCATGATCCCGCGGAAGGGCTTGGTAAAATAGAAGCCCCCCGCCTTGTCGTCCTTCATCTCGCCGAGGACGGCGCGCCGCACCCGCGTGGAGGCGTTCTTTACCCGCACATACCGCTCGCTGCGGCGGCGGCAATCGCCGAGCGTCTTCTCGGCAACCTCGCGGCACTCGCGGGAGTCGAGCAGCCCGCGCACATCCGCATAGAGCCGCGCAATGTCCTCCTCCGTCTCCTTTTGAAAGGCGGGCGAGTAGAGATAGGCAAGGTAGTCTTCCCCCTCCTTCTCCCCCGTGAGTTTGCTCTTCAAGTCGATCCCCTCGTTTTCGAGGGCGCGGAAGTAATAATTGTTGAGGGTGACGGTTCGCACGCTCTCAAGCTCGAGCGCACGGGAGAGTTCGTCGATAAAGGCGTTGAAGGAATCGGAGGGGGTGATGACGAGGACGTCCCGCGGGCGGAGGTTCTCGTTGTTGTACATGAGATAGCTGAGGCGGTGCAGGAGGATCATCGTCTTCCCGCTTCCCGCACACCCTTGGAGGACAAAACTCTCCTTCTCGGGGAGGGTGACGATCGCAAACTGTTTTTCCTGTATCGTCTCGATGATATCGCGGACATGCGCATCGTCTTTGCGGCTGCGGATGATGCTGCGGAGGTAGGGATCGAAGAGGATCTCCTCATCCCGCCCCGCGATCTCCTCGGGGGTGAGAACGTCCTTTACGGAGAGGTATTCGTTTTTGAAATCGACGAGTTTGCCGCTCTTCACCGCGAGGGCACGGCGGAGGACGGTGCGGTAATCGTATTCATGAATGGTGAACCGCACGCGGCTCTTCTGATAGTAGCGCACGGCGAGGGGGGCGCGCCAATCGACGATCTCGAGCTGCATATCCCCCTTTTTGCCGATATAGTAGCTGTTGTACCCCTCCTTGTCGTCCACCACGTCCATGCGGGCGAAGTACGGCTCGGAGAAGAAACAGCGGTATTCGTTGAGACGTTTCTCGGCCTCGGCGATCGCGGCGAGCTGTTCCTGCACGGCGCGGTAGTCCTCGGCGGTGTAGCGGTCCCCGCCCTTTAGGCGGGCGATCTCCTCTTTGGCCTCGAAGATCTTCTTGCGATAGCGGGCAATGTAGCGGATCTTGAGCATGGCGAGAACGGCGGACAGATGCTCTTCCTCGTAACGGCGCTGCTCCGCCTCGTCGAGAAGGGCGAGATACCACCCCTTGTCCGCCTTCTTTTTGGGATTGAGTTGACGCTTGATCCCCGTAAGATCCATCCGCTTTGCGCCCATCCTTTGGGATATTCTTTTCTATCATACCACACTTTTGCGGAAATGGGGTCGTTTTTTCAAAAATTTTCACGCGGAAAAAAGCCTACCCTCTTGCCCACCCCTCGATTCCCGCGTCATCCTGCCCCGCCCGCTTTCACACGTCACCCGCCCGCTTTTGTACGTCACCCGCC
>CANRFW010000129.1 GCA_947630035.1 uncultured Clostridia bacterium
AAAGGCGCGGGCGAGGGTATGCTCGAGGCTCTCGTTGAGTTCCTCATAGATGCACAGCGCAAGCTCCGCCCCGCAGACGGAGAGAGTCTCGGCGACACGGGGAAAATAGAGGTCCTCCCCCACCACGATGCCGAGTTTTCCCACCCCCGTATCGTAAATTTTGATTCCCGCACCGCTGCGGTACTCCCCCGAATCGATGCGGTTGACCATATCGGAAACGCCGAGGATCCTCCCCCTCTCCGCCACGACGACGGACTTCCGCCTCACCCCTCTCGCGTTCGTGTAGCACCCGCCGACGACCACGTTCTTCTGCTCCCGCGAAAGGAGGGCGACGTCCTCGAAGAGGCTCGTCTCCCCTTTGAGTTCCCGTTCATAACTCACGTTGCCGAGGGCGGAAAAGGTGAACGCCGCAATGTCCGCCCGTGCGCCCGTGTATTGATCCGCGAAGTCGCCGAGACTTCCGTTCGTCACGAAACAGATGCGCATACATACTATTGTATCGCGCGGCGGGAAAATGTGTGAATGCGGGGCGGGGCATGCGGGTGCGGAAAAAGAAAACGCCCCGCGGGACGGGGCATCTTCCTTTTCGGTTATTCTTTTGCAGGCTCCTCGGTTTTTTCGGGTTCCTCGGATTCTTCGGAGGCGGGTTCCGCGGGTGCGGCTTCCTCCTCCTTCTCCTTGGGGGCGGACGCCTTCAGAAGATCGCGGATCTCGGTGAGGAGCTGTTCTGCCGTGGGAGGTGCGGCGGCAGCGGCGGCAGCGGCGGCAGCTGCTGCTTCGGCTTCGGCGGCGGCCTTCTTCTCGGCGGCTGCGGAAAGGATCTCCTCGCGGGACTTGCCCTCGTGGCGGAGCGCTCTTATCTCATCCTTGGTGAGCGGGGCATACTGCGACTTCGCGGCAGCGGCGCCCTCGCGGAGGGTGTTGATCACCTTGACGATGAGGAAGAGGACGAGCGCGATGAGCAGGAAGTTGATGATCGCCGTGATGAATGCGCCCCAATCGATATAGATCGAGTTCGCAAGGTCGATCTGCTGTAGACCCGTCGCCGCGTCGATGAGCGGCTGTCCCGCCTCGTCGAACATGAGCGCCTTGTGCAGGTAGGTGTAGATATTCTCCAACCCCTTGCCGCCCGTGATCGCGAACAGGATCACGTTGATGATGGGCATCAGGATCTGGTTCGTGAGCGCCGTCACGATCGCGCTGAACGCACCGCCGATGATGACGCCGACGGCCATGTCGATGACGTTCCCGCGCATGATGAACGTCTTGAACTCCTGGAAGAAGCCCTTCTTTTCTTTTGCCATAAAGTTACCTCCGATAATTTTTTATCATTTTTTTCAGCTTTCTCATCGCACGCGCGGCGGGAGAAGCTCCGAGCCGGAATTGCCAATTCCCCCCGTCTTTCCCGGGGAAATTCATGCGGGAGGACCCGCCGAGGCCGAGGATATCCTGTATGGGGGCGATCGCAAGGCAGGCTTCGGAAGAGAGCGCCATACAGACGAACGCCTCGCACATCCCCTCCCCCTTTGCGCCGAGCTTGACGTCTATCCCCGCCTCCTCGAGCGCTGAGGCGACGCGGGAGCGGAGGAGAATGTAGTCCTCGGGGGAAAGCCCGTCGATATAGCCGCACACGGTGTTGTTGTCGTGCGTGCCCGTGTAGACGACGCAGTTCTCCGTGATATTCTTGGGGAGGAAGGGGTTATCTGGGTTGCCGTCGAAGGCGAAGAGAAGCACCTTCATGCCCGGGAAGCCCGTGCGGGCGAGGAGGGAACGGACGCCGTCGTCGATGACGCCGAGGTCCTCCGCGACGATCCGCTTTCTCGCACTGCCGAGGGGGGCGAACACTTCCTCGCGCGGACCCTCTTCCCACGTGCCGTTTACGGCGGTCTCCTCCCCCGCGGGGATCTCGTAGTAACGGTCGAACCCGCGGAAGTGGTCGATGCGGACGAGGTCGTAGGTCTCGAGCGCGGTTTTGAGACGGCTCGTCCACCATGCGTACTTCTCCGCCTTGTGCGCCTTCCAATCGTAGACGGGATTGCCCCAAAGCTGCCCCGTCTCCGAGAAATAATCGGGAGGGACGCCCGCCACTTTTGCGGGTTTCAGTTCGCCGTCGAGTTTGAAGAGGGCGGGGTTTGCCCACACGTCCGCACTGTCGCAGGCGACATAGAGCGGGATATCCCCCATGATGCGGATCCCGAGCTTGTTGCAATAGGCGTGCAGTCCGTCCCACTGCTTCTTGAATTCGTATTGGAGGAACTGCCAGAAGAGGTATTCCTCGTGATAGTCGGTGCGGAGCTTCTCGAGCGCTTCGGGATCGCGGAATTTTATCCCCTCCTCCCAATCGGTGAAGGCCCCGCCGAACACCGTCTTCGCCGTCATGAAGAGGGCGTAATCCTCGAATTTGCCTGTTTTCACAAAGGCGCGGAACTCCTCGCCGTCGAAGTGGAAGCGGGAGAACGCGGTGCGGAGGGTCTGATACCTCTCCCCGTAGAGCATGCCGTAATCGACGGCCGCCCCCTTATACCGCTTGCGGATCTCCTTCAGTTCCCCCTTCGTGAGGAGTTTTTGCCGCGCAAGAAGGTCGAGGTCGATAAAGTAGGGATTGCCCGAAATGCAGCACACAGAACTGTAGGGCGAATCGCCGAAACCCGTCTGCACGAGGGGCAGGATCTGCCACACCTTCACCCCGCATTTTTTGAGACGGTCGGCAAACCGATAGGCATTTTTTCCGAGCGAGCCGATCCCGTACTCCCCCCAAAGAGAGGAGATATGCAAAAGGACGCCCGCTTCTCTCATCTTGTTCATGTCAACTCCGCTGTTGCGCAAAGAGCGCCTTGATGCGGCGGCAGGCTTCCGCCGTATTCTCATGGGTACCGAATGCCGTGAGGCGGAAGTACCCCTCGCCGTTTGCGCCGAACCCGTTGCCCGGCGTACCGACGACGTTCGCATGTTCCAGAAGGTAGTCGAAAAAGGTCCAGCTGTCCATTCCGAAGGGACACTTCATCCAGATATAGGGGGAATTCTTCCCGCCGTAATACTCGATGCCGAGCGAATCGAGGGTCTCCGCGATGATGC
>CANRFW010000130.1 GCA_947630035.1 uncultured Clostridia bacterium
CCGATACCATGTTTTCCGCCCCCATATGGGTAATTCTGCTCGTTGTACTCCTGTTGCGGCTCGTCGTTACGGTCGCCAACGTGGGGAGCGATCTTCCCTGCTGCTGCTCCGTCCCCATGATGGCGATGGGCGCGGCGATCGGCGGGCTGATGAGTCTCGTCTTCCAAAAGGCGGGCATGGACCCCGCCCTCTCCGATACCCTCGTCATCCTCTGCGCCGTCACCTTTTTCACGACGGTCGTCAAGGCGCCCATCACGGGGATCGTCATGGTCGTCGAACTCACGTGGAATTTCTCCTTCCTCCTGCCCGCCGTCCTCTGCGTGGCGGTGGGGTACCTTGTGGGGGACGTCTTCCGCACCGAACCTCTCTACGAAAAACTGCTCGACGGGATGCTCGCCGAGACCGCGAAGAAGAAGGAACGGCTCGTCGTGGACGTGGAGGCGGACGCCCGCTCGGCGGGAAGGCAGATCCGCGATATCCTCTGGCCCTTCTCCGCCCTCATCGTGGAGATCAGGCGGGGCGGGGAGCGCATCGTCCCCAAGGGCGGCACCGTCCTCGGGGCGGGGGATATCCTCCTCATCGAGGGCACCCCGACGGACCGTAAGGAGTACCTCTCCATGCTCGGAACCGTGGGCAAGGTGACCGTTCACGACTCCGCGCCCGAAACGCCCGCACCGCCCGAGGAACCCGAAACGCCCGAGGAACCCGAGGGACCGCCCGTCCCGCCCGAGGAGGGGAGCGATGAAGGGTAAGTATAGGGAAAAGCTCCTCGTCCTCTTTTCCTCCCTCGTTCTCTCCGCCGCGGTCGTCCTCTGCATCGTGTTCGTGTCCGAGGCGGGATGGGAAGATGCGCGCATCGTCGCCGTCACCTGCATTTTTCTCGGGCTGTGGGCGTTCGGCTTCATCCCCGCGTACCTGTATGCCTTCCGCAAGGAGGCGGAGCGGCTCGCGCAAATGCCCCCGCAGGAGGCGGCAAGGCAAGGGTACATGCTCGGTTTGCTCCTCAAGGGGTTGCTCTTTATATTGCCTCTCCTCCTCGCCCCCGGGCTTGCCTTTTTTTACTACTTCGGCAGAACGTAAATCTGCCGATTTTTTTGTATAAAACGCACCCCATCCGCCCAAAATAGGGTCGTAAGGGAGGCAGTTATGGAATTTACCGAAACGCGTACCTATCACAATCTCGCCCGCGGATTTGCGGGGGAGTGCCAGGCGGGAATGCGGTACCAACTTACAGTCAAAGAGGCAATGAAGCAGGGATACGAAGTCCTCGCGGACACCGTCCGCACGATCGCGAAGAACGAGACCAACCATGCGAAGGTGTTCTTCGAGACCTTGCTCGCCAATGCGGGGAGCCGCGACGACATCAAAATCGAAGCGAGTTTCCCCTTCCATGCGGGCACTTTGGAGGACAATCTGCGCTTTGCCGCGATCGACGAGCAGGACGAGGCGGAAAACCTGTACCCCTCGTTCGCGCGGATCGCGAGAGAGGAGGGGTTTGGGCAGATCGCGCTCAAATTCGAACAGGTCGCAAAGGTGGAAGAAAATCATCGGATCATCTTCAACTACCTGTACGAGGCGTTCAAGGACGGCTCCCTCTACAAAGCGGAACGGCCGATGCTGTGGATCTGCGGAGAATGCGGCTATATGCACACCTCGAAGGAGGCGTGGAACGTATGCCCGCTGTGCGGTGCGTCGCAGGGTCAAGCCGAACTGCACCTTCCCTTCAAAAAGGAGAATATATGAAAAAGACTTCGAACAAGTCGACCGGCAGCGTGAAGAACACGCAAAGCTCCAAGAACGTGAAGAACACGGGGAGTAACGGCAATTGCAAGGACTGCAAGTGAAAAAAGGGCTTGCAAAGGGCGCGAAGATGCGCTCGGAAGAAGACGCGCTCGGGAGCTACACGGGCGTGTGCGTCGGGGGCGAGAAGCCCGTTCAGGACGCAGACGATCTTTGAATCATCAAAGAGGGCGGCGGGAACTTTCCCGCCGCTTTTCTCTATCCTCGACTGCGCTCGGGGTGACGTGGTAGGGCGGGCTACCTGCTCTCTTGCCCCTTCCACGGGAGGGGGTAGGGGGGTGGGCAAGAAATGAGGGCAGGCGCGGGTCCCTCATTTCGAACGGAGCCGCAGGCGGAGTGAGTGAATCTTTCAAGATACGCTCCGCCGCTCCGCGTCGTCGGTATGAGGGGGGCGCGCACGACCGCCCCCATGTCACCCGCCCCTTTACGTCATGTCGAGCGCAGTCGAGACATGACGTATTTGTACCACGTCCCCCTCGACTACGCTCGGGGTGACATGGTAGGGCGAGCTACCCTCTCTTGCCCCCTCCCACGGAGGGGGTGCCCCGCAGGGGCGGGGGTGGGCATGCCCGATTGCCGCCCCACCCATAAAACACGTCATTCCGACGCCGCGCTTTTTGCGGCGGAGGAATCTCACCGCTTTTCAAAAAAGAGTTTCCTCACGCGTCAGTGGCGCCCGCCCGCAATTTGCGGGCGGGCGCCACTGACGGTTCGGAATGACGTACAAAAGAGCCGCGGCGGGTTAATACGTCATGTCGCCCCGCCCGCGCACCCAATACGTCACCCCGTTCCGCCCGCAGCTATGAATGCTATCGAAGGGCGGCACGAGCCGTAAGGCGAAGTAGCGCAGTCGAGGGGTGACGGTATACCGCACGTCATGTTTCGACTACGCTCAACATGACGTGCGTCCTGCGTCGCACTTGAGGGGAAGGCAAGGGTCGCAGGTCCGCCCGCTTTCTTGCCCCCTCCATGGGAGGGGGGTAGGGGGGTGGGCAAGAAAAAAGGCAGGCGCGCACGACCGTCCGTATACGTCATGTCGCCCCGCATACGTCATGTCGAGCAACGTCGAGATATGACGTACAAAAAAGGGCACGCGCATGCGTGCGCAGTAAGGCATGCGTGTGATGTAGCGCACATGCGTGTGAATAGGGGAGCGTGTGGAAAAGCGGAAATATAAGAAACACTTATACAGGCTATAAAAAAATGTGATAGCATAAGGGGTCGTATTTAT
>CANRFW010000131.1 GCA_947630035.1 uncultured Clostridia bacterium
TCGCCGACAACGATTACTTCCGCAAGGTCATAGCTCCCATCCTTGCCCTTGAGGGCGACAAGCTCCCCTCCTCCGCGTTCAATGCGGACGGCTCCGTTCCCACGGGTACCACGAAATACGAGAAGCGCGGCGTTGCCGTCCTCGTTCCCGATTGGAATATCGACAAGTGCATCCAGTGCAACCAGTGCTCCTTCGTCTGCCCGCACGCGTGCATCAGGCCCTACCTCGTCGAAGAGGGCGCCTCGAAGCCCGCTTCCTTCAAGACGAAGCCCGCTCTTCAGGCGAAGGGTTACACCTTCCGCATGCAGGTAAGCCCGCTCGACTGCATGGGCTGCGGCGTGTGCGCGGAGATCTGCCCCGTCAACCAGAAGGCGCGCGCGGATGCCGACAAGGCGGGAACGAAGGTTGCTCCCGCGGCGCTCGCCCTCAACATGGTGCCCCTTGCGAACGTCGAGACGGCACAGGCCAAGAATTGGGAATTCGCGCAGACCCTGCCCGAAGTTCCCGCCGAAGTCACCGAGAAGATGGCGGACGTGAAGAAATCGCAGTTCACCCCTTCCCTCTTCGAGTTCTCGGGCGCATGCGCGGGCTGCGGCGAGACCCCCTATGTGAAGGTGCTTACCCAGCTGTTCGGCGACAGGATGGTCGTTGCGAACGCGACGGGCTGTTCCTCCATCTACGGCGGCTCCTCCCCCACCTGCCCCTACACCGTGAACAAACAGGGCCACGGTCCCGCTTGGGCGAACTCCCTCTTCGAGGACAACGCGGAGTACGGCTACGGCATGAACCTCGCGTATAAGGCGAGAAGGGCGGCTCTCAAAGAAAAGACCGAGAAGCTCGCCGCGCTCTGGGCGGAATATCCCGAGTGCGTCGCACCCCTCACCGCATGGGCGGAGGCAATGGACGACGCCGAGGGCAGCAAGAAAGCGGCGGCGGCGCTCGTCGAAGAGCTTGAAAAGTGCAAGGCGGAGTGCGAAGGCGAAGAACTCACCCTCGTAAACGAGATCCTTGCCGACAAGGACTGCCTCGTGAAAAAGTCCTTCTGGATCATCGGCGGCGACGGCTGGGCGTATGACATCGGCTACGGCGGTCTCGACCATGTGCTTGCTTCGGGTGAGGACGTCAACGTTCTCGTCCTCGATACCGAGGTGTACTCCAACACCGGCGGACAGGCAAGTAAGTCCACCCCCATCGGCGCGGTCGCGAAGTTCGCTTCCTCCGGCAAGCGCGTGAAGAAGAAGGACCTCGGCATGATCGCGGCCTCCTACGGCTATGTGTACGTCGCACAGGTCGCCATGGGTTCAGACAAGGCACAGCTCGTGAAGGCCTTGAAAGAAGCGGAAGCCTATAAGGGGCCCTCGCTTATCATCGCCTATGCGCCTTGCATCAACCACGGCATCAACATGACGAAGTCGCAGACGGAGGAGAAGAACGCGGTGGATTGCGGCTATTGGCAGCTCTACCGTTACAACCCGACCCTCGCGGTGGAGGGCAAGAACCCCTTCACCCTCGACTCGAAGGATCCCACGGGCGACTATCAGGCATTCATCCTCGGCGAGACCCGCTACGCCTCCCTCAAGAAGACGCAACCCGCCGTTGCGGAGGAACTCTTCAAGAAGACGGAGGAAAGCTCGATGGAGCGCCTCGCCGGCTACAAGAAGATGGCGGGAAGAGAATAACTTCCGATACAAAAAGACGGCTCTTCGGAGCCGTTTTTTTGTGCCCCTTTTTGATTTTTCCCGACCCCATGTGCGCATTTTTGGGTACGGCCCCGTGCGTGCGGCAGAGATGCACGTCATGTTGAGCGCAGTCGAAAGAGGTTGGCGGAGCGGCAGAGGCGCACGTCATGTTGAGCGCAGTCGAAATATGACGTGCGGCGTGACGGCACGCGGTAACCGAGAAAGGGCACGCCGAGCGGAAAACGCCGCAATCCCTTGACAGTCTTTTGTTTCTGTGTTACAATGGCGGCGTAAGGAGGAATGAAACATGAAATTTCTCATTCTTGCGTCGTCGTCGGGCGGACTTGCGGATGCGGTACTCCTCATCTCCCTCATCGCCGTCGGCGTACTGCTCGGCGCGGCGACCCTCGTCTCGGGCATTTTGCGCCTTATCATCCTCATCAATTATTGGACGGCGAACCGCAGACGGTGCGCGGGCGGGTGTACGGGCGCTTCCGCCGCCCAAACCATCCTCGCGCTGTACGGTCTCGAAAACGTACAGGTGAAGAAAGCGGGCTTCTTTGCCGCTCTCCTCTACGGCAACCACTACAACCCCAACAGGAAAACGGTGTATCTCACCTCCCGCGTCTTCCACGGCAACAACGTGACCGCGGTGGCGCTCGGCGCCGAGAAAGCCGAACTCGCCCGTGCGGATCTTATGGACGGCAAGGCGGTCCGCTCCCGCTGGCGGCTCCAGAAGGTGGCGATCTTCGGACCCGTTCTCTTCGTCCCCATCGCCCTCATCGGCCTCATCGTGGACGCGGTGATGGGCTTCACCGGCATCCCCTTCCTCATCGGCGCGGGCGTGGCGCTCGCCTTCTTCCTCTGCTGCTTTGTCCTCTCCGCACTCACCATTCCCGTGGAGAGCCGTGCCTCCAAGAAGGCGATCGAGGCCCTCTCCCATACCGACCTCCTCACCGAGGAGGAACGCGGGGCGGCGGCGAAAGTGCTGAAGACGTATGTCATCGCCTATGTGACCGACTTCATCGTCGCCCTCCTCGAGATCATCCGCCTCATTCTGCGCATCCTCGCCTCGGCGACTTCCCGCAAGGGCAAATGACACATACAAAAATCGGGCCACCCGCGAGGGTGGCTTTTTTGATTTGGGTGACACGGCGGGGTGGCGCGGAGGGGCGTGACGGCGTGACGGCGTGACGGCGTGACGGCGTGGCGGCTCTTTGGCACGTCATTCCGAACCGTCTCAAACGCCCGCCCGCAACTGCGGGCGGGCGTTTGAGACGCGTGAGGAAACTCTATTGCGGAAAAGCGGTGAGATTCCTCCGCCGCAAAGGGCGCGGCGTCGGAATGACGTG
>CANRFW010000132.1 GCA_947630035.1 uncultured Clostridia bacterium
GATATTTACCCATGCAGTCACCGACGATACGCGCCGATTTCTTGTGCGGCTTATCGGGGGTAAGCCCCATCTCATACATGGTATAGAGGATGCGCCTCTGCACGGGCTTCAATCCGTCCTCCACGCGGGGAAGCGCCCTGTCGAGGATGACGAACTCCGCATAAGGGAGCATGGAACTCGGCAATACCTCCTCCAAGGGGGTCACGAAGAGGGTGCCCTGCGGCTCGGGGATCTTATCGTTCCGCTGTTTCATCGTCCGCCTCCTTTCTGCCCTTTACGCGGTCGGCAAAGGTATCCGTCTTGTTGAAATTCGCGTTGCGCGCGAGGAACTCCTTTCTGCCCTCCACGCGGTCCCCCATGAGGGTGGTGATCATGTTGTCGGCGGCGACGGCGTCCTCTATCGTCACCTGCGTGAGGTTGCGCCGCGCGGGGTCCATCGTCGTCGTCCAGAGCTGTTCGGCACTCATCTCGCCGAGGCCTTTGTACCGCTGAATGAGGTACCCCCTCCCCACTTTGTCGATCTTCTCCTGCAATTCGTTGTCGTCGTAGGCGTATTCCTCGACGGAGGAGTTGGGCTTGTACACCTTGTAGAGGGGGGGCATGCCGATATAGACGTGCCCCGCATTGACGAGGGGCCGCATGTAACGGAAGAAGAAGGTGAGGAGGATGCAGCGGATATGGAACCCGTCCTGGTCGGCATCCGAGAGGATGATGACCTTGTGATAGTTGAGTTTATCGAGGTTGAATTCCCCGCCGATCCCCGCGCCGAGCGCCGAGATGATGGTGCGGATCTCCTCGTTGGCAAGCACCTGATCGAGCCGCTTTTTCTCCACGTTCAAGGGTTTTCCGCGCAGGGGCAAAATTGCCTGATACTGCCGCACCCGCGCCTGTTTTGCGGTGCCGCCCGCCGAGTCCCCCTCGACGATGAACAGTTCATTCAGCTCGGGTTTTTTGCCCGTGGACGCCGCGAGTTTTCCGACAAGCGTCAACCCGTCTATGCTGTTTTTGGCACGGGCGGTGTCTTTCGCCTGCCGCGCCGCAATGCGCACATGGGCGGCGCCGAGCGCTTTTTTGATGATGTCGTCAAATGCCTTTTTATATCCCGTCGTCTGGGAGAGTTCGCGCAGTCCCTCCACCACCGAGCTTTCGACGGGCACCCTCGCTTCGGGGTTGCCGAGCTTGGTCTTCGTCTGCCCCTCGAACTGCACGTTCTTCATCTTGACGGAGAGGACCGCCGTAAGCCCCTCGCGGAAGTCGTCCCCGAGGAGGTTCGCGTCCTTATCCTTCAGCTGTTTGTTGTCGCGGGCGTAGTCGTTGAGCATGCGGGTGAGTCCCCCGCGGAAGCCCTGCTCGTGGAATCCCCCCTCGGGCGTGGGAATGTTGTTGACGAAGGAGAAGAGGTTCTCCGTAAATTCGGTGGTGTGCTGGATGGCGTACTCGATGAGGATGCCGTCCTTCTCGGTGCGGTAGTAGAGGGGCTTGCCGTAGAGCTTGGTCTTGCCCTCGTTGAGGTAGGAGACGAAATCGGAGATGCCCCCGTCGTAGCGGTAGACGACGGTGTAGGGCTCGGTCGCCCCGAGAAGATCGAGCTGGGTCGCCTCCTCCCCGTCCTCCGCTTCATACTCGTTCCGGGTGATGCGCTCGTCCACGAATTTTATGGTAAGCCCGCGGTTCAGAAAGGCAAGCTCGTTGAGACGGGCTGTGATGGTGTCCCGCTGGAAATCGACCGTCGTAAAGACCTTGTCGTCGGGCATGAAATGCACAAAGGTGCCGTGCTTTTTCGTGCGGATCCTGAGGTCTGCAAGGGGGGCGACGGGCACGCCCGATTCGTATTTCTTCTTCTTGGCGTCGTAATAGGAATGGAATTCCATGCCGTACGTCTTGCCGTCGTGGCAGACCTGCACTTTAAGCCACTTGGAGAGGGCATTGGTGACGGACGCGCCCACCCCGTGAAGACCGCCCGAATAGGCGTAGTTATGCTCGTCGAACTTGCCGCCCGCATGGAGCTGGGTGAACACGACCTGTACCCCCGAGACTTTCATCTTGGGGTGGATATCGGTGGGAATACCGCGGCCGTTGTCCTCCACCGAGGCGCTGCCGTCCTTGTGGATGACGACCTCGATCTTGTCCGCAAAACCGTTCGCCGCCTCGTCGATCGCGTTGTCCACGATCTCCCACAGAATGTGGTGGAGGCCCTTCGAAGTCGTCGTGCCGATGTACATGCCGGGGCGCAGCCGCACCGCCTCCAGCCCCTCGAGGACGGTTATGTCCCCCGCGTCGTAATGTTTCTCTTCCATGAATACCTCTCTGCGCTTGAAAAGGCGGCGCTGTTTGCCGCCATGCGCATGCACGTCATACGAAGTTATTATACCATATTTTGCGGTCGAGGGCAACCGTTTCGGCCATATTTTGTAATTTTTCTCTCGGAGGGTCTGTTTACGGCCCATCGGACGTTTCCGGAAGTTTACTATCCTTCTCGGGTTGCGGCGGGCGGAATACGGGCGGTCGCAGAGAAACTTTTTTCGGCGCGGACGGAGGGCGTGATCAAAGAAAATCGCACCCCATGTAGGCAAAATGAGATAAACGCCCGCGGAGACCCGCGGGCGTTCCCGTGCGTTACGATTGGGCGAGATACCCCGCCGCACGAAGACTTTCGAGCAAAGAATTGAGGGTGGTCGCCACGTCCTCCGCGGACGCATCCGCGGGCGTCGCGATATTTGCAACCGCCTGTGCGGGGGTGACCGTCGCGTCTGCGCCCGGCTCCCCCTGCTCGCCCTGCGGGCCCGTGGGACCGATGGGGCCTTGTTCGCCCGTGGGACCCGTGGGACCGATGGGACCCTGTTCTCCCGTCGCACCCGTGGGACCGATGGGACCCGTGGGACCGATGGGACCCTGTTCTCCCGTCGCACCCGTGGGACCGATGGGACCCGTGGGACCGATGGGA
>CANRFW010000133.1 GCA_947630035.1 uncultured Clostridia bacterium
TACCGCGATCTTCCCTGCCGCTATTCGGAGACGGCGACGGAGTTCCGCAAGGAGGCTTCGGGCGAGATGCACGGGCTTATCCGCGTACGGCAGTTCACCCTCTCCGACGGGCACATTATCTGTACCAAGGAACAGGTGGAGGAGGAGTTCAAGCGCTGTCTCGACCTTTCCTATTATATCCTCGACTGTCTCGGCATGCGGGGGGACGTCACCTTCCGTTTCTCCAAGCGTGGCAGCTCCAAGTCCGATAAATATATCGACGACGACGAGGCGTGGCAAAGCACCGAGGCGATGATGAAGACCATCCTCGACGATCTCGGCCTCGACTATGTGGAGGCGGACGACGAGGCGGCGTTCTACGGCCCCAAGCTCGACGTGCAGATACGGAACGTATTCGGCAAGGAAGACACCCTCATCACCATTCAGATCGACTTTGCGGCGGGGCACTCCTTCGGCATGGAATACGTGGACGCGGACGGCACGAAGAAGACGGCTTACGTCATCCACAGAAGCTCGATCGGGTGCTACGAGCGCACCCTCGCCTTCCTCATCGAGAAGTACGCGGGGGCGTTCCCGCTCTGGTTCGCGCCCGTGCAGGTCAAGGTACTCCCCATTACGGACAGGGCGATCGGCTATGCGAAGAGCCTCGTGGACGAGATGAACGCCCTCGGGCTTCGTGCCGAAGGGGACTACCGCAACGAGAAGATCGGCAGGAAAATTTTGGACGCCGAGAACGAAAAGGTGCCCTATAAGCTCGTCGTCGGCGACAAGGAAGTGGAGGCGGAAACGGTCTCCGTGAGAAAGCGCGGGCAGGGGGATATCGGCACGGTCAACAAGGCGGAATTCTTCGCCCTCTGCAAGAAGGAAAACGACGAAAAGATCATTTTCTGACAAACGGTGCGGCACACCGCCGCAAAAATTCGGGAGAACGTCATGAAAAAATTGCGCTGTCTTGCCGTAAGCATTTTACTCGTCTGCCTCTCGGTGGCCCTGCTCCTCTGCGCCTGCGGGGAGGGCAGCGAGCCGACTCCGCCCTCGGGGAGCGGTTCAACCGCGTCTGCGGGGAGCGGCCTCGTGTTCGATAAGAAGTATGTCCGCAGCGGGAGCGCGGAGGGGAGAGAGAACTACTTCATCTTCCGTGCCGACGGGACGGGGGACTTTGTCCGCAACTACGATTCCGATTCCCCGAACGACCAGCACTACACCATGCACTTCAAGTGGTTCTATGCGGACAGCGAGGAGTCTGCCGTCGCATGTTTTTATGACGGCGTGAAGTACAGGGAAGACCACCAGAACGGGACCGTCTACGACGACACGACCTATCTCGTCACCGTCTCCGAACATGTCCTCTGCGCGAACAACGGCAGCTCGACGAGCTACTATATCAACGAGGACGACCTTGATAAGCTCCCCAATTTCGGGATGGAAGACGTATAGCGCTCTTTCCGCAAAAAAAGCAAAAAACTTGTGAAAATCGGTTGACAAGCGCGCCGCGATGTGCTATTCTATGAGAGCAAAGCAGAGGTAACCCCTTCTCTCCGCAGCGGCACAGGCGGCGCGGGTCAATGAATTCGGAAATGTCACGGAAGTTTTCCGTGCATAATAAGGTTCAACGGGTCTCTCTGCGAGGCCCGTTTAATTTATTTTTTCAGAGAGGAATATGGCAGTCAAAACTCAGATCCAGATGAACGGTGAGATCCGCGACCGCGAGGTGCGCGTCATCTCTTCCACGGGGGAAATGCTCGGGATCATGTCTTCGCGGGAGGCGCTCCGCCTTGCCGAAGAGGAGGATCTCGACCTTGTGAAGATCTCCCCGAACGCCGTCCCCCCCGTCTGCAAGATCATGGACTACGGCAAGTACAAGTTCGAGCAGGCGAAGAAGGAGAAGGAGAACAGGCGCAACCAGAAGATTGTCGAACTCAAGGAAGTCCAGCTCTCCATGACGATCGACGTCGGCGACCTTGCCGTAAAGGCCAAGCACGCGACGAGATTTTTGGAGCAGGGCAACAAGGTGAAGGTGACCATCCGTCTCCGCGGCAGACAGATGGCGCATGCGAATCTCGCGAAAGACGTCATCATGAACTTCTACGAGGGACTCAAGGAGCTTGCCGTCATCGAGAAGCCCCTGAACATGGAGGGGCGCAACCTCATTCTCATCCTTGCGCCCGCCAAGAAACAGCCCGAAACTCCGCAAAGGGGTAAGGAAATAAATTCGTAACGTAAAATTTGGAGGATAAAGGTATGCCGAAACAGAGATCGCACTCGGGTTCCAAAAAGCGCTTCTGGCTCACCGGCTCCGGGAAAGTCAACCGGGCGCACGGCGGCAAGAACCACAAAGCAGAGACCAAGAACAGAAAGAGAAAGAGAACGCTGCGCCAGGTGACGCTCGTCTCCGTCACGCAGGAGAACACCGTCAAGCGCATGATTCCCTACAAGGATTAACGGAGGGCACGGACTATGAGAATCAAGAGAGGCGTCAACGCCGTTAAAAAGAGAAGAAAGATCTTCCGTCTTGCGAAGGGTTACTTCGGCTGCAAGAGCAAGAACTACCGCATCGCCCGCGAGGCGGTGATGAAGTCGCTGCAATATGCGTATGTCGGAAGAAAGCTCCGCAAGCGCGATATGCGCACCCTTTGGATCGCGCGCATCAACGCGGGCGCAAGAGTGAACGGGCTTTCCTATTCCAAACTCATGCACGGGCTGAAAGTCGCGGGGATCGGCCTGGAGCGGCTGACGATGCGGCTTCTGGGCGAGCAGAACGTGCGGGAGGCGTCGCTGTTCCCGCGGG
>CANRFW010000134.1 GCA_947630035.1 uncultured Clostridia bacterium
AGGGCACCAAGTTCGTCTCCGACTTCAGGAGCGCCTACTATCTCCGCATGACGGCGAAGGACCGCGCGGGCGTCCTCGGCAAGATCGCCGCGGCGCTCGGCAAGTTCGGCGTCTCCATCGGCGAACTCATTCAGGAGCGGGACGACGGCAAGGGAGAGGCGACGATCGTCCTCGTCACCCACGAGACGACGGAGAGCGCCCTCCGCAACGCGGTAGCGAGGATCGGCGAACTCGGCATTGCCGAAGTCAACGCGACCCTCCGCGTCACTTACTGAGAGGAAGCGGGGCAAGACCCCGCTTTTTGTTATCATGAAACAAGCGGTGATCCTCATCAATCCCTATCTCACGGAGCAAGCGGAGCTGTATCAGCCCCGCCGTCTCCGCGCCGAACTCGGCAAGCTCGGCGTCCGCGCAGACGTCCTCCCCAACGCATGGACGGCGCACACGGGGCGGGATGGGATAGAGGAGGAGCTTTCGTCGAGGTACGATTTCTGCGTCTACCTCGATAAGGATAAATACGCCCCCCGCGCCCTCGAAAAGAGGGGAATGCGCCTCTTCAACCGTGCGGAGGCCGTGGAAGTGTGCGACGACAAGATGCTCACCCACCTCGCCCTCGCGGGGGTCGTCCCCATGCCCGAGACCTATTTTGCCCCCCTCTGTTACAAGGAGGGCGCACGGGCGGAGATAGGGGAAAAGCTCTCATATCCCATCGTCGTAAAGGAGGCCTTCGGCTCTCTCGGGAAGCAGGTCTTCCTCGCCCGCAACAGGGCGGAGCTTGCCGCTCTCTCGCAGGAACTGAAATGCCGTCCCCACCTCTATCAGGAATTTATCGCGGAGAGCGCGGGGCGGGACCTTCGCGCCGTGTGCGTGGGCGGGGAGATCGTCGCCTGCATGGAGAGGAGATCGGAGGGGGACTTCCGCTCCAACCTCTCGCTCGGCGGCAAGGGGGAGATCTTTACGCCTACGGAGGAGCTTCGCACCCTCTGCAAAAAGGTTGCGGATACCCTCGGCCTCGACTACTGCGGCATCGATTTCCTCTTCGGAAAGGAGGGGCTCCTCGTCTGCGAGGTCAACTCCAACGCCTTTTTCGGCGGGATAGAGGGGGTGACGGGGGCAAACGTCGCCGCCGTCTATGCGGAATACATGGTGAAAACGATCTACGGAGAATAGCATGAAAACGTTAAAAGAATTGAAAAAAGAGGCGGACGAACGGCTGCGCGCCTCCGTCCCCCAAAGGGACGGGGAGGGCCGCGCGGTGGTGGAGCTGACCGTCCGCCGCGACGAGGATTTCCTCTCCGACTACTCGGTGGAAAAGCCCGAAATTTCCTCCGCCGTCGCCGACTTTTTGCAGGAGCAGACCTCGGCGCTCCGCCCCAAGGACCCCATCCTCCTGCGCATTTACAGCGATTGCATCGACGAGGAGGAGAAGGGGACCTACGAGGGCGCCCTGCGCGAGCATGCCCTCCGCCGCTATCACGGCGCGAGCAGCGGGATGAAGCGCAACGCGGCGATCGCCGCCGTCATGTTCGCGATCGGCGTTTTGGGGCTTGTGGCGACGGTGCTTTGCAACCTCTTTGCGGATAATCCCGTCTTCTCGGAGGTCCTCGATATCTTCGCCTGGGTCTTCGTGTGGGAGGCGGTGGACCTCTTCTTTTTGCAGCGGGCGAGCCTCCGCGCCGAGCGCACCCGCGCCCTCCGTCTTTATGACGCAAAGGTGGAATACCATCCCCTCGCCGCGGAAGAAAACAAGTAGTTTTCCGACCCCATGTATGCAAAATGAGAACGCTCCCCCTAAAAACAGGGGGAGCGTTCCGCTTTGCTTTTTTATCCGACGATGAGGTTGACGAGCCGCCCGGGGACGACCACGCACTTTTTTATCTCCTTCCCCGCAATGCGTTCTTTCGCCTCGGGGAGTTCCCTTGCGATCGCCTCGATCTCCTCGTTCGTCGCGGAGGTGGGGATCATCGCGCGGGCGACGATCTTGCTGTTCACCTGCACGGCGTATTCCTTCTCGTCGAGAACGAGCTTTTCGGGGTCCTCCTTGGGATAGGGCTGTTCGAAGACGGAGAACTTCCCGCCGAGCTTTTCCCAAAGTTCCTCGCAGGTGTGCGGGGCGCAGGGGGCGAGCAGGAGGACGAGGTCCTTCACCGCCGCCTTGTAGAGGGTGGGGTTGGGGATCCCGAGGCTCTCGTATTTGCCGAGCGCGTTCACATACTCCATCATGCGGGCGATCGCCGTATTGAAGGAGAACGCCTCCATATCCCGCGAGACCCGTTGGATGGCATAGTTACGGGCATAGTCGAGCGCCTTTTCCTCCCCGCCGTAGGGGGCCTTGTCCTTCCCCTTGAGGTGCGCCGCGCCGAGTACGGTCTTCTCCACGCGGTCCAAAAAGCGGGAGATCGCCTTGATCCCGTCGTCGTTCCACGGCCCGCCCTCCGTGTAGGAGAAGCCGAACATGAGGTAGAGACGGAAGGCGTCCGAGCCGTACTCCGTCACATAGTCGTCGGGGGAGACGGCATTCCCGTGCGACTTCGACATGCGGTTGCCGTCGGGGGCGAGGATGACTCCTTGGTGTACGAGCCGCTTGAAGGGCTCGTCGAAATCGAGATAGCCCATATCGCGGAGGGCCTTCGTGAAGAAACGGGCATAGAGGAGGTGCATGCAGGCATGTTCCGCCCCGCCCAC
>CANRFW010000135.1 GCA_947630035.1 uncultured Clostridia bacterium
CCCTTCCGCACCCCGCACCACACGGCGACCACCGTCTCCATGTGCGGCGGCGGCAACCGTGCCGTACACCCGGGGGAGATTTCCCTCGCCCACGGCGGCGTCCTCTTTTTAGACGAGCTGCCCGAGTATAAGCGTTCCACCCTCGAGGCTCTCCGCCAGCCCTTGGAAGACGGCGCGATCACCGTCTCCCGCGCGGGGGGAAGCGTCACCTATCCCGCCCGTTTCATGCTCTGCGCGAGCATGAACCCCTGCCCTTGCGGCAACTACGGCTCCGCCAACCGCTCGTGTACCTGCACCCCCTCGGAGATCAGGAACTACCGCAGAAAGGTCTCGGGGCCTCTCCTCGACCGCATCGATCTTCAGGTCGAGGTGGACGACGTGAGTTACGACGACCTCGCTTCGGACGAGGAGCGGGAGAATTCCGCCTCCGTCCGCGAGCGGGTGAACATGGCGCGCGCGATCCAGCGCAACCGCTTCCGCGATTTCGGGATTAACGTCAACGCGGAGATGGGGGAGAGGGAACTCACGGAGTTCTGCTCCCTCACGCAGGAGAGCGAGAAGATCCTCCGCGGCGCCTTCGAAAAGTTCAATCTCTCGGCGCGTGCGCGGGGGAGGATCATCAAGGTCGCCCGCACCATTGCCGACCTCGACGCGAGCGAGGAGGTCCTCCCGAAGCATGTCTTCGAGGCGGTCTCCTACCGCATTTTCGATAAATTGGGGTAAGATATGAAGATCGCAAAGGAGGAGAGAGGGCTTATCTGGCTGTGCGCCTGCACCGATTTCGATTACCGCAAGCGCACCGCCCTCCTGCGTGCGGCGGAAGATCCCGCGGCGCTCCTCTCCCGTGCCTTTGCCGAACTTCCCCCGCCCGAGAAGAGGGAGGAGCAGGTTTGCGCCTTCCTCGAGGAAAACGAAAGGAAGGGGCGGTTTTCCGTCACCTGCCTCTCGTCCCTCTATCCCGAGGTCCTGCGCGCCATTCCCGAGCCGCCTCTCGTCCTCTTCGGAGAGGGCAACGCCGATCTTCTCAAAAAGAGAAAGTTCTGCGTCGTCGGCTCCCGCGTCACCCCGCCGTGGGCGGAGAAGTGCGCAAAAGAGATCTCCTCCCGTCTTGCGGAGAGGTTCTGCATCGTCACGGGGCTTGCCGAGGGGGGAGACAGTGCGGCGATCGCGGGCGCCATCCCCGCGGGGCAGCTCATCGCGGTGCTTCCGTGCGGGCTTGACGAGTGCTATCCCGCCTCCCACGCCTCTCTGAAGGCGCAGGTCGCCCGCAGCGGGCTTCTTCTCTCGGAGTGCGCGCCGCACGAAAAGGGGAGAAAGTATTCCTTCTATGCGCGCAACCGCATCCTTGCGGGGCTTTCGGAGGGAGTACTCGTCGTCTCCGCGGGAGAAAAGAGCGGGGCGCTCATCACGGCGGGCTATGCCCTCGACTACGGCAGGGACGTGTTCGCCTTTCCCTACAACCTCGGCGCGGCGCAGGGGGAGGGGTGCAACGCCCTCATCCAGAAGGGGGCATATCTTGCGCGGAGTACGGAGGATATCCTCTCCTGTTACGGGATGGAAGTCCCCGCAAAGCCCGCCGCCGATCTCTCGGAAGAGGAGGAAAAACTCCTCTCCGTCCTCCGCAGGGAGGGAGAACTGCACGCGGCCGTCCTCGCGGAAAAGGCGGGGATGAAGATCTTCGAGGCCGCATCCGCCCTCTCCTCCCTCGAGATGAAAGGGCTTGCCGTCAAGGCGGGCGGCAACCGGTATACGGCATTATAATCATTGAATACCGCTTCGGCGGAAGAGGAGCATACAGAATGGATCTCATCATCGTGGAATCACCCTCAAAAGCAAAAACCATTTCGAGATATCTCAAGGGCAAGTACCGTGTAGACGCCTCGGGCGGACATATCCGCGACCTTCCCGCGCAAAAGCTCGGCGTGGCGGTGGATAAGGGGTACGAGCCCCGCTACGTCGTCTCTCCCGGGAAGGAGGAGACGGTGCGCCGCCTCACGGAGGAGGCGAAGCGTGCGGGCAGAGTGTATCTTGCGACCGACCCCGACCGCGAGGGCGAGGCAATTTCTTGGCACTTGCAGACGGTACTCGGCCTCCCCGCGGAGGGAAAGAACCGCATCGAGTTCAACGAGATTTCCCCCAAGGCGGTGGAGCGCGCCCTCGCCCATCCCCGCACCATCAACTATAATTTGGTGGACGCCCAGCAGGCCCGCCGCGTCCTCGACAGGCTCGTGGGCTACAAACTTTCCCCCCTCCTCAACAACAAGATACGGAACGGGCTTTCGGCGGGGAGAGTGCAGTCCGTCGCCCTCCGTCTCGTCGTGGACCGCGAGCGGGAGATCGAGGCGTTCAAGCCCGAAGAATATTGGACGATCGTCGCGGAATTGCAGGATGGGGTCAAAAAATTCGCTCCCTTCCGCGCCGCGCTCGAGAAGAAGAACGGCAAAAAGTGCAAGATCGGGAGCCGCGCTTCCGTCGAGGAAGCCCTCGCCGCTCTCGCCTCGGGGAAGTACCTCGTAACGGGCGTGAAGCGCACCGTCGTCTCCGCCCATGCCCCCGCTCCCTTCACCACCTCCACCCTCCAGCAGGAGGCCTCCAACAAGCTCGGGCTTTCCGCCCCCGAAACGATGCTCATGGCACAGCACCTCTATGAG
>CANRFW010000136.1 GCA_947630035.1 uncultured Clostridia bacterium
GCGCTGTCGATCACCGCGTCCTCCCCGCAAAAGCGCACCTCCGCGCCGAGCTCGCGCAGGATCTGCGCCATGCAAAAGACGTCCGTTATCTTGGGTACGGAGTGGATCGTCACCCGTTTCTCTGTCAGGATCGAGGCGGCAAAGAGGGGCAGGACGGAGTTCTTCGCCGATTGCAGGCGGACCGTCCCGCACAGCCTCCTCCCCCCTTCAATGATGAATTTATCCATATGTTTTCTCCTCGGGAAGTTGCGCTCCCCGCAGGGCGGAGAACGCTTTTTCAGTTAGTATATCTTATGAAACGGGGGGTTGCCGTGTTCTTTTTGCGCCGCGAGACGCCGTACACCACCCCCATCCCCGCCATGGTGACGACAAGGGAGGTATTCCCCGCCGAGATGAGAGGCAGGGGCAGGCCCGTCGGGGGAATACAGCCGCTTACGACGAGGGCGTTGAGGGAACATTGCACCGCAAAGGCGAGGATGATGCCCGAGACGAGCATGAACCCGAAGAAGGTATCGCAGGAAAAGGCGATCTTTATCCCCCGCCACACGACGAATCCGATGACGAGAAAGAGGAGAAGCACCCCGAAAAAGCCCGTCTCCTCCGCGATGACGGCGAGGATGAAGTCGCTCTCCGCAAAGGGAAGGAAGCGGTATTTCTGGCGGGAGCGGAACAACCCCGTCCCGAAGAACTTTCCGTTGCCGAGGGCGTAGAGGGATTGGATGAGCTGGTACCCCTCCTCCTTGGGGGAGGCCCACGGGTCTACGAACGCCGAGAGCCGCTGCAGGCGGTAGGGCGCTGCGGCGATGAGGGCGGGCACGGCAAGAAGAAAGGGCACGAGGACGACCGCGAGAGACTTATAAGTCGCCCCTCCCGAAAAGAGCATGCCGAAGAGGAGGGCGGCGATGCACATGGTGACGGACATATTCGGCTCGAGCATCACGAGGACGCATATAAGCGCCCCCGCGCCGAGGACGGGCAGGATGCCGCGGAAGGTGCGCATGCGGGCGGGATCCTTGGCGAAGTACCCCGCCGTAAAGAGGATAAGCCCGTACTTTGCGATCTCGGAGGGCTGGATCGTGAACCCGCCGAACCCGATCCAGCGGGTCGCGCCGTAGTTGCTCTTCCCGACGCCCGGGATAAAGACGAGGACGAGGAGGACGACGGAGAGAACGAGGGCGGGGATCCCGAGTCTTCGGAGCTTTTCGTACGGGAGAAAGGCAAGCCCTATCATCGCCCCAAGCCCCAACAGGAATCCAACAAGCTGCTTGCGGAAGAAGTAGAGCGCGTCGCCGTACTGTACCTCCGCATTGTAACAGCTCGCCGAATAGACGCACACCACCCCGTACGCCGCAAGCCCCGCGACGGCGAAAAAGAAGAGAAGGTCCCCCCTTCCCCTTCCTCCCCCGCGGGAAAGAGAGGGGCGGTTACTCTGTCTGTTCTTCACGCTCCGAGCCCCCGTCCGTCCTCTCCGCACGGCGGACCTCCGCCGCGAATGTCTGCACGAGTTCCGCAAAGCGGTCCCCCCTCTCCTCGTAGCTGCGGAAGGCGTCGAAGCTCGCGGAGGCGGGCGAAAGAAGTACGCTCTGCCCCTTCTTTGCGAGAAGGAAGGCGACGCGCACCGCCGTCTCGAAGGGGCGGCAGAGGGTCACCGCGCCATACCCCTCCTTGCGGGCGGCGTCGAGGATGCGGAAGGCGTTCTCCCCGTAGATGACAACGTGGACGACGCCCGAGTTTTTGACGGCGGCAAAGAGCGGCTCGTAGGAGTATCCCTTGTCCTTTCCGCCGGCGAGGAGAATGATCTCCCCCTTCACGCTCCCGAAGCCCTTGATTGCCGAATCGACGTTGGTCGCCTTGGAGTCGTCGATAAAGGTCACGCCGCCGACCTCCCCCACCTTCTCGAGGCGGTGCTTCACGCCGCGGAAACTCTTGAGTGCGGCGCAGATCGCGGCGTTTCCCGCCCCCATGAGCTTGGCGGCGCAGATCGCGGCGAGGGCGTTGGCGCGGTTGTGGTCTCCCCCCACGGGCAGTTCCGCATCGGGGAAGAGCTTCTCCCCGCGGAAGCAGAAATAGCCGTCCGCGAGGTACCCGCCGTCCACCTTCTCCGCGAGGGAGAACCAGACGATCTTGGAGCGGGTCTTCTCTGCAAAGCCGCGGACGACAGGGTCGTCGTAATTGAGAACGGCATACTCGCTCTCCGCCCCGTTTTTGAGGAGACGGGACTTGAGGAAGATATAGTTCTCCATGTTGTAATGGCGGTTGAGGTGGTCCTCCGTGACGTTCAGAATGACCGCGACGTGCGGGCGGAGGGAGTAGAGCGTTTCAAGCTGGAAGGAGGAGATTTCGGCAACGGCGATCCCGTCCTCCCCGAGTTCGCCGAGGCAGGAAGTGAGGGGGCGCCCCACGTTGCCGCAGGCTATGGCGCGCCTGCCCGCCGCGTTCAGAATGTTCTCGAGCATGGCGACGGTGGTCGTCTTGCCGTTTGTCCCCGTGACGGCGACGCACGGGCAGTGCATGCCGAGGGCGCCGAGTTCCGCCTCCCCTATGATCCGCTTCCCCGCCCTCTTGAAGGAGACGGGCAGGG
>CANRFW010000137.1 GCA_947630035.1 uncultured Clostridia bacterium
GGGTGTATGAGACGGACCCTCTCTCCTTTGCCGATTTTACCGCCCGTGCCCGCCGCAACCTCCGCACCGTGCGGACGGTGGGGTACGGCGAGAGAGAGGTCAAAAAAGTTGCGAGCTTCTGCGGGGCGGGGCTTTCGGAAGAGGCGCTCTGCTTTGCAAAGGAACGGGGGGCGGATACCGTCGTCTCGGCGGACGGCAAGCACCACCTCGTCCTCGGGGCGGCGGAGAGGGGAATGAACCTTCTCCTCCTCACCCACTATGCTTCGGAGAACTACGGGTTCGCCCGTTTTGCGCTTAAATTGAAGGACGCGCTCGGCGCGGTCACCTCCTTCACGGACAGGCGCTTTCTGTAAAAATCATCATTCGGAGGACCGATCATGGCAGCATTGAACGAAGAACTTTTGGAGTACCAGCAGGTAGACGGGGAGTACCGCAAACTCGAGCAGGAGCTTTCCGCGAGCGAGGAATATAAGAAGTACGCGCAGGCGAAGAAATTTTTGAAAGCCGCGATGGACAAACTCGAATCGCAGGAGGCGCGCGCCGCCGAACTCCGCAGCGCCAAAGAGGGGCTTGCCGCCCGTTGCGAGGAGATGGCGAAGTCCATCGGGGAGTATTCCGACCTCGAGGAAATGGTGGCGGAGGGGGGCGGCGATATCTCCTTCTACAAGAAGAACGCCCTCGCCCTTGCAGACCGTCTCCGCGCCGTCAAGGGGGACCTCGGCAAACTCATGGGGGAGATCGAGAGCATCCTCGCGGAGTACAATAAGCTCAAAGAGCAGGTCCGCTCCATGCAGAAGCAGTACAACGAATATGCGGATAAATTCAAGAAACTCCGCGATTCCCGTGCCGCCGAGGCGGACGCCATCATGGGGAGGCTCGGGAAGATCGCAAAGGAAATTCCCGCCCCCATCCTCGAAAAATACAAGCAAAAACGCAAGGAGCGCATCTTCCCCGTCGTCGTTCCCCTCCAGAACGGGTGCTGCATGTGCGGCATGGATTTCCCCCTTGCGATACAGGGCAAGCTCGCGGGAGGGGACGTCATCGAGTGCGAGAACTGCCGCAGGTTCGTCTACAAGAAGTAACCGCCTTTCGTGCCCTCCGCATACGATGAGAGCATGCAGAGTACGGAAGCGGAGATCTCACTTTCAGGCATTGCCCGCAACGCGGAGGAGGTTTGCCGCGCCGCGGGGAGACCGCTCATCGCCGTCGTAAAGGACGACGGTTACGGCCACGGGGCGGCGCGGGTCGCCCATACGCTCTCCTCCCTTGCCGCCATGTTCGCGGTCGCAACGGTGGAGGAGGGGGCGCGGCTGCGCGTTTCGGGGGTGGATGTCCCCATCCTTGTCCTCACTCCCGCCCTCACGGCGGACGAGGCCGTGCGGGCCGTCCGCTACGGCCTTCTTCTTTCGCTCTCCTCCGCGGATGCGCTCGACCTCGTCATAAGGGCGGGCGTCCCCGCCGAGGCGCACCTTGCCGTCAACACGGGCATGAACCGCTACGGGTTCCCCCCGCAGGGGGCGGGGGCGGCGTGCCTTGCCGCAAAGCGGGCGGGGATACGCGTGACGGGCATCTATTCCCACCTCTACCTCCCCGAAGACGGGGCGGCGCGGGCGGAACAGCTCGCCCTCTTTGCCCGTGCCTGTGCGCAGGCGCGGGAGGTTTTCCCGCAGATAACAAGCCATTTTTCGGCGACGGGGGGACTCGTTGCGGGAGAGGACGGCGCGGACATGGTGCGCGTCGGGCTTGCCCTCTACGGCTATCAGCCCTCTTATGGGACCCTGTCCCTCTCTCCCGCCATGCGGGTGTATGCGACCGTCTCGCAGGGCAGCCTCACCCCCGTGGGCGGCGGGGCGGGGTACAGGCGTGCGGAGAGGGCGTACCCATCCCTCCACACCCTCCGCTACGGCTACGGGGACGGGTTCGTCCGCACGGGCGGCGTCTGCATGGACGCCTGCATCGAGGAGGGAGAGGGGAGGTTCGGCGAGAGGCGGCTCCTCTTTTCGGACGCCCGCGTCTATGCGGAGCGGCACGGCCTCTCGGTGTATGAAGTCCTCGTCCGCACGGGGAGGGGAGCGGTGAGAAGGTACATTCCGTAATGTCCCCAAAGGACAAGCTCCGAAGTGCGCGTTTGGCTTGACAGAACGCCGCAATTCGCTTATAATAGGGAAAAACGGGGGTTTGCGATGCTCAAAGGAGATCCCGAAAGGATAAGAGAAAAGAAACAGGATTATTCCCACCCCACCCGCGCAAAGCTCTTCTGGCGCATCCAGTGGGAGTGCTTCCGCCGCGCGGTGACGCCCATGCTCATGTACATGTTCATGAGTATGCTCATGCTCGTCTGCATGCTTGCAAGCGCGCTGTGGGTGCGGGTCGTCCTCGGCGTGATCTGTATTGCGGGCGGCGCCTTTTTCAATGGGCACCTCTGCTTTTCGTACGGGAAACTGCACTACGGCTCGTACGTCGCGGGGGAACTCCACCGCAGGAACGAACTCTACGGCATCCCCTCGGGCGGCGACCACCGTCCCGACAGGGAGTACCGCTGGTGGAAGGGACTTCTCATCGGCTTCTATGTCGCCT
>CANRFW010000138.1 GCA_947630035.1 uncultured Clostridia bacterium
GGTGGTGACGACCGCCCTGCACCCCCTCTTTTTGAGGGCGGAAAGAACGGCCTTGGCGAGCGCCTGCCCCTCCTCGGGGTCGGTGCCGCCGCCCGGTTCGTCGATGAGGACGAGGTCGTTCTCCCCCGCTTCGGCGAGGACCTCCCGCAGGTTCACGACGTGGGAGGAGAAGGTGGAGAGATTCTCCTCGATGCTCTGGCTGTCCCCCACGTCGCAGAAGATCTCGCGGAAGACGGGGAGCCTCGTCCCCTCCGCCGCGGGCACGAAGAGGCCGCACGCCGCCATGAGACAGAAGAGGCCGCACGTCTTTAAGGTGACCGTCTTCCCTCCCGCATTCGCGCCGCTGATGAGGAGGATATCGTATTTCTCTCCGAGGGAGACGGTGACGGGCACCGCCGTCTTCTGATCGAGGAGGGGGTGCCGTCCCTTTACGATCGAGAGGACGCCGCGGCCGTTGAGGCGGGGACGGATGCACTTGTTTTTGTACCCGTATTCGGCACGGGCGAAGTAGGAATCGAGTTCGGAGAGGAGGAGGATATCCGTCTCGAGGGCGGGGCGGAGAAGCCCCACTCTCCCCGAGAGTTCGCGCAGGATGCGCTCCACTTCCTCCTTTTCGTCGAGGAGGAGGGTGCGGAGTTCGTTGTTCAGCTCGAGGACCTCTTCGGGTTCGATGAAGACGGTCGCCCCGCTCTGCGAACGGTCGTGTACGAAGCCGCGCACCGAACGCTTGTACTCCGCCTTGACGGGGATGACGAAGCGGTCCCCGCGCACGGTGACGATGTCGTCCTGCAAATACTTCCTCTCCTCCCCCGAAAGGTAATCGGAGAGGCGGGCGCGGATGCGCTCGTTGAGGAGGCGTATCTCACGGCGGAGGGAGAAGAGACGGTCGCTCGCGTCGTCGCGGAGTTCGTTCTCCCCCACGATCTTCTCCCCGATCTCCCCCTCGAGTTTCCCGTCGAAACGGAGACGGGCCGCCGTCTCGCGGAGGAGGACGATCCGCCCGTCCGGGCACTCCCCGACGGAGGTATACGCAAGGCGGGCGGAGCGTAGGAGGGAGGCCGCCGCGAGCAGTTCCCCGCACGAGAGGGTCGCCCCCTTTTCCGCCCGTTCCAAACCGTCGCCGGGGGAAGAGTATCCCTCCACACCCCCCGCGCCGAGTTCGAAGAGGAGAACGGACGCCTCCTCCGTACGGGCGAGAAGTCCCTCCGCCTCCTTGAGGTCGGAGACGGGAGAAAGGGAGGAGAGCAACGCTTTGCCCCCCGCAAGGCGGGCGAACTCCGCCGCCGCCCCGAGAATTTTATCGAGTTCGAGCCGTTCGTAGCTCTTTTTCATAGCATGCTCCTCTCCGCGTGTCCCTTGGTGGGCGTGCCCTTGACGGGGGCGGACCTATCGCACAGGCGGGACATGCGCGGCTCCGCTTTCAGGGGTGCGCAGTTGTAGACCTCGAAGCGGCACTCCCCGCCCGCACGGTACCGCCGCAGGGGGAAGGCGCGCCCCTCTTCGTCCGTGAGGGTGTGGAAGGTGCGCCCGTCGCACTGCCCGCAGCTCTTTTCGAAGGGACAGTAGATGAGGTCCATCACCTTGACCGCCCCCTCCGCGAGGGCAAACGCCCCCGAAACTGCGAGCTTTTCCTGCTCGGCGGAGGAGATCTCCTTGGAGAGGGCGAAATACTTTGCCCGCTCCGAGACCCCCTTTACCGCATAGCGGTTGGTGAGATTGAACCCGGTCCCCGCAAAAAGGGACCGATGAAACCGTTCGGCGAGGGCGATGCCGTAGTACCCCTCGCAGTAGATGCCCTCGTACCCCTCCGCGCGGGAGAGGATATCCTCCGCCTCCTCCGTCGTAAGAAAGGGCGGGAGGTAGAGGTAGTCCCCCTCGCGGGGCCTCGGAAGACGGGCGTAGTCGCGCGGTTTGCGGATGACGGTCTCCGCCGAAGAGGGCGCGTCTTCCTCGACGATCTCCGCCCTCCCTTCTCCCCTCCCGGGGATCAGCCCGCAGGGGGGTACGGGGCGGGGCGCAAGGGTCCGCGGCGGATCGAGACGGGCGCAGAGCGCCTCGTAAAATCCCCTGCGGAAGCCGTTCAGAAGGGACTTCGGCAGGAATGCCTCCCCCGTCTCCGCCGTGACGTGCGCCGAAAGGGGCGGCGGGCATTTGCGGAAGCAGAGCGCCGCTTCCTCCCCCGTCACGAAGGAGGTCTTGCCCCGTTCGAGGGGGACGTCCCCCCGAAAAACAAACCCCTCGCACTCCGCCTGCGGGACTTCCCCCGCGACGAGACGGACTCTGACCTCGACGGGACGGGTGCGGACGGGGGCGACGACGGCGGCGTTCAGGCGGGCATCCGTGGTGAGACGGACCTCGTCCCCCGCGAGAAGGCGGGCGGGGGCGTGAAGAAAAAATCCCCCCCCTGCGTTTCCCGACGGGCGGGCGCCGCACACCTCCTCGCCGCCGCGCAAAATTTTGAAGCCGTCGGCGGGGTCGGCAAGGTATTCGCTCTTGCAGAAATAATTGCCTTTTTTTATGACGATCTCCCCCACCCGTTCGCCGATATGGCCCTGCACGCGGCGGGA